>DCXP01000075.1 GCA_002327725.1 Proteobacteria bacterium UBA2133 | reverse complement strand
GTACTCATTGGCAAAGATCTGCAAAAGCCCATCCGTGAAACGCAGCACTCTTTTGGCCTGCCGCTGCCGGCTTTGGGCATACCGGTCCAGTATTTCCGGGCTGCCGATATCTTGTTCCTCCCCGAGGCCCCGTGAGAGTTCCTCGGCGAGGTGGGCTACATCACGCAAGCCGAGGTTAAACCCCTGACCGGCGACTGGATGAACGATATGGGCGGCGTTGCCAAGCGCTACCAGCCGCTCACCCACAGCGTTTTCAAGCTCCGCGCGTCGTAGTGGGTAAGTCTGCAGGCGGTCACAGCGGTCGAAAAAGCCAACACGGTCACCGAACGTTTCCTGAAGGGCTTCGAGAAACGCCTCCTCGGACAGCGTGAGCATCTCCCGGGCCTGTGCTTGCGGCAAAGTCCAGGCGAGCGCAAAGCGCCGCGGATCGAGCGGAAGCAGGGCGAGCGGACCATGGCGGGTAAAACGCTCGTACGCGGTGGCATCGTGATCCCGGTCGACACCGACGATACCAACGAGCGCCTCTTGGCTGTACTGTTTTTCCTGAACCTTAAGGCCCGCGAGCTGCGCCAGTGGTGAGCGCCCCCCGTCTGCCAGTACCACCAGCGAAGAAGCGATCTTTTCGCCTGAAACATCGACCTGGATAACAGCGCCGTTTGGGTCCGGATCGGTCCGGTTGGCCTGCGCCGGGCAACGGTAGTCGATCCGGGCGCTTTGACGTAAACGCTCAGTCAGCGCCTGTCCCAGGATGCGAGTCGGAACCACATAGCCCAGCGCATCGGTCCCGATGAGGTCACGATCCAGGCGCGTGAAACCGGCGTGGCCGCGATTGGAGATATGGATTCGATGAATCGGGCCTGCTTCCATTGCAATCTCGGGCCAGATGGCAATGCCCTCGAGCACGCGCCGCGAACTGAAGGTCAGGGCAATCGTTCTTTCGTCGAAACTCGGCTGGTCATTTTGTTCCAGCGGCGTTGCCTCGAGTACGGTGATGTCGAGGTCGAGCGTCTCCAGCGCGCACGCTAGGCTGGCGCCCGCGAGTCCGCCGCCGACAATAGTGACGCGCGGTCTCATGTCAGGACTAATTGCCCGATGCCATCAGCGCTTCAATCGCAGCCGGATCTTTGGGTGCCTCCCCGGTCAGAACCTCATGTCCCTGTCGCGTCACCAGCACGTCGTCCTCGATGCGGATGCCGATCTCGTGCCACTTCTCGGGGATACTTCTGTGTTGAGGGACATAGATACCGGGTTCTATCGTCAGCACCATTCCGGGCTCCAGCACTCTCCAGGCCTCCCCCACCCGATATTCCCCGACGTCATGAACATCGAGGCCAAGCCAGTGGCTCGTGCGGTGGGTAAAGAACTTGCGGTAGGCTGCTTTTTCGACCAAGCTGTCAACACTGCCTTTCAGCAGTTTGAGATCCTTGAGCCCGATCGTAATCGTGCGTACGGCTGTCTCATGGGGATCAATGAACGAGGCCCCGGGACTGACCGAGTCGATAGCCGCGAGCTGAGCCGCCAGCACGATCTCGTAAAGCGCTTTTTGTCTCCCACTGAAGCGGCCACTGACCGGAAAGGTACGGGTGATGTCGGCGCAGTAACAGTCGATCTCTGCGCCTGCATCGATCAGCAGCAGGTCGTGCCTGCGAAGCCGCTGGTTGTTATTGATGTAATGCAGGATACAGGCATTCTTGCCGCCGGCAACGATGGAAGGATAAGCGGGATACTGTGCACCCCCCTGGCGAAACGCATATTCAAGTTCCGCTTCAATCTCGTATTCAAACATGCCAGGCCTGCATCGGCTCATCGCCCGGCGGTGGGCAGCGACAGAAACTGCCGCAGCTTTTTTCATCGCCCTGATTTCGGACGCGCCCTTGACCAGACGTAACTCGTGCAGGATATACCCCAGGTCTACCAGTTCACCGGGCGCGCTGATGCCGCTTTGCTTGCGTTTTTTCACATCACTCAGCCAATGAAGCAGTTGCTCGTCGAAGTCGGGATAGCGCCCAAGATTGCAATACACCTTTGAGCGGTTTTCCAAAAGGCCAGGGAGAATATCTTCAATATCATCCATCGGAAAAGCGTCATCAGCATTGAAGCCCTTCACTGCGCCTTCAAGGCCTGCTCGATGGCCATCCCACATCTCCTCGGCGGAATTGCGCTGCCGACAGAAGATCAGGAATTCGCCCTTCGCCCGTCCTGGTATCAGAACAGCAACGGCTTCAGGTTCGCTAAACCCCGTCAGGTAGAAAAAGTCGCTGTCGGGTCGATAGCGGTAAAGCACATCGCCGTTTCGCCGAGCGACAGGAGCGCTCGGCAGGATCGCGATGCCGTCACCAATGTGCTGCATCAGGTTCTGTCGTCGCCGCGCGTAGTCTCGAACCGTTGTCATGGCTAGAATCTCACTGAACGCGATGCGCTGGTATAGCAGTTTCGGTTGCCTCAAAGATGAGCTGTGCCGCGACCTTCAGATACTCTTCGAGTTCGGTCAGGGCGTTCTCATCATCTGATTGGGCGGCGGCCGCATCAACATGCGCGCATTGGGAAATATCGGTGATGGCCTCCCGTGCGTCAGTTTCCAGGCTATCGGGATTCACAAGGCCGTTCCAGTGAAGTCCCATACCAAAACCATGACACCACTGGGCCATGGCCTGGGCACGATCAGCAATAGGATCAGTGTCGGGAGGCAGTAGGGGCCGAAAACTGAAGTCTCTTCCGCTGAGAGATTTTTGGATCATCGTCATCAGTGCGCACAGCGCATCTCGAGTGCGCTCAAAGCCAGGACCATCTGTGCTGTCAGACACCAGTAACGCACCCCAGGCGTCGAAGCGGTCATCGGTTTCGCCGGCACAGGTAAGCCCCGTCAGCACACCCTGTACCTCCGCTGGGGAGCAGTCGGGGATGGATTCGCTGAGCAGCGCCTGAAAATGCTCATAGAAAGCCCCGGCGAGCCTGATTTCTGAGGAAGCGGCCATGACCACCGTCATAATGGAAGGGAACCATGAATTATATCAATCGCAGGAAAAACCCCGGCGTTGACCCGATGATCAATGAAACCTATCATTGTTCGTGTGCAGGATGAGCTGGCGCCAAAAGACTCGCCTGCCTTACCTGAGGAGGATCAGGTCAGCATGAATAATGAGCACACAGAGTCGTTGCGTGATGAGCTCGACGGTCTTGCGCAACAGTTGGAAGAGTTGATTGCTACCTGCAGCCAGTTGCGTTCGGAAAATGAAAACCTGCGTCTGGCCGAAGAAACGCTGAACGTAGAAAAAGAAGAACTGGTGAGTCGAAACCGGGAGGCCAAGCGCCGGATCGATCTTGTCGTCGACAGGCTGCGCTCGGCAAAGACTGCCTGACCTGGCTTTCCTTATCTATTTACCGGGAAGGGGTATGTCCAAAGAAGGGGTTAAGGTCCGTATCCTGGACCGGAATTTCACGATTGCCTGTCCTCCCGGTGAGCAGGAATCTGTCGAGGCCGCGGCAGAGTATCTGAACCGCCAGTTGGAAAATATGCAGACCCAGAGCAAGGTGATCGGGCTTGAACATACCCTCGTTCTGGCTGCCTTGAATATCACCAATGAATTACTCGCCACCCGGCAAGACGGTCGTGTCGATGACGATGCCCTGTCCCGGGTGCGTGAGTTACGCGATCGTGTCAATTCGGTGACCGCATCCCGTGATCCGGGAAACTAATAGACGCGGGTCCACGCGGGTTTGACACAATCCGGTAGAATACTTTGCAGGCACTGCCTGCGGTGTTCGTGGGTTCCCGCCAATCCCTTAGAACCTGTATTACAGATCGGGGATCGCCTTGCAGGCACCGTTGCGCATGTCCCGTTTAGAACGGGAAAGCCTTAAGGTATCGCAGCGGTCCCCACTTGAACCCTTAGGTTCAAGGTACCCCGGGAACTTACGGCACAAGCGGGTGGTGCCTTTCTGATGCCTCTCTGACGTATGGATACTGCAGATCAAAAGCGCCAGTTACGCGCGAAGATGCGTATAAAGCGGCGCAGCCTGTCCGGGCCAGACCAGCGCGAGGCGAGCGAGCGGCTGGCGCAGCAGTTGCTAAAACTTCCAGGTATCTCGGGCGCGAGGAGATTGGGCGCCTATTTTGCGAATGACGGTGAGATCGATCCATTGCCTGCGCTTGAAGCACTAATGGAAAGAGGCCGAAGGGGGTATCTGCCGGTACTGTTCGCGACCCGTCGACCGCGGCTGCGGTTTGCCGAGTATTTCAGTGACGAGCCTCTGCAGCGGGGGAAGTACGGAATCCCGGTGCCGTTCCATGACCGGCGAAAGTTGATTGACCCGGTTGAACTTGACTGGCTGCTAATGCCGCTGGTGGCGTTTGATGAAAGCGGTAACCGGCTTGGTATGGGCGGGGGTTTTTATGATGCGTCACTGGCGTCGCGCTCCCATCGGGCGCAATGGCATCGACCGCTACTGATCGGGTTGGCCCACGAATTCCAGAGGGTGGATTCTTTCAATGTCGACAGCTGGGATGTTCCGTTGGATGGCATTCTGACAGACCGGAGTTTCAGGCCGGTGAGTCGCGGGATAAGCGGTGTCTAGGCGAGCCAGATCATGAAGATACTCTTTATTGGCGATGTTGTCGGCAAATCGGGCCGACGGGCCTTGCGACGTTTTCTGCCTGAACTTCAGGACGAAACAGAAGCTGACCTCACGGTGGTTAATGCTGAAAACGCAGCCGGGGGCTTTGGTGTTACTGCAGGTGTGCTTGAAGAGCTTCTCGAGCAAAGTGAAATCGATGTGCTGACTTCTGGAAACCACATCTGGGACAAGCGCGAGGCGTTCGACCTCATCGAGGACGAGCCGCGCCTGCTGCGCCCGCACAACTACCCCGAGGGCACGCCCGGAAGCGGCTGGACCGTCGCCACCGCGACTAACGGTGTACGGGCAGGGGTGCTCAATATCATGGGGACGGTGTTCATGCATCCGACGCTCGATTGTCCGTTTTTATGCGCTAACCATGTGATAGAGAAAAAGCCATCTGATGTCCAAGTGGTCCTGGTTGATTTTCATGCTGAGGCCACCAGCGAAAAAGTAGCCATGGGCTGGTACCTTGACGGCCGGGTGTCGGCCGTGGTCGGCACCCACACTCATGTACCGACGGCAGATGAACGGGTCCTCCCTGAAGGAACGGCCCACATCAGCGATGTCGGCATGGCAGGCTGTTACAATTCGGTGATCGGCATGGAAACAGCCGGTGTGCTCAAACGCTTTGTTGAACGTGTGCCTGAGCGTTTCGAGGTGGCCAGCGGTCCCGCCTCGGTCTGCGGGGTAGTCATCGATATTGATGAAACCACCGGCAAAAGCCGGAGCATTGCGCGGGTGCGCGCCAACGAAAAGGAATGAATCACATGGCGTACTGGCTGATGAAAAGTGAGCCGGATGTGTATTCCATCGACCACTTGCGCTCGGAAAAACGCAAGACTGACCACTGGGATGGAATCCGTAACTATCAGGCGCGAAACTTCATGCGTGACCAGATGCAAAAAGGGGATCTCGCCCTTTTTTACCACTCCAACTGTGCCGAACCCGCTGTCGTTGGTGTGATGGAAATTGCCTCGCAGGCGTATCCCGACCACACCGCATTTGATTCGCGTGAGAAGTATTTCGATGCCACCAGCGACCCCGGCAAGCCGCGGTGGTTCATGGTCGACGTCAAGTTTAAGAAAAAGTTCAGGCAACCGGTCACGCTCAAGGACATCAAGGCACAAAAGAAGCTTGCAGATATGCGGCTGGTGCAGCGCGGCAACCGCCTGTCGATTCTCCCGGTAACACCAGTAGAGTGGCGGCATATCCTCAAAATGGCCGGCGAGTCGTGAGGAGTCTCAGCCGGACGATTCTCAAGCGCACACTCCTCAAAGCTGTCGCACGGAGTTTCGCAATTTTTTCATTTGTCTGCAGCGCAGGCGCTGCAGCGTCAGATCAAGGGGACAACATTATGGTCGAGATGGCCACATCCAAAGGTGTGATAACACTGCAGCTCGACGCCAAGAGCGCACCACTTACGGTTGCCAATTTTCTTGAGTACGTCAAGAGCGGCCACTACGACGGCACCATCTTCCACCGCGTG
>DCXP01000019.1 GCA_002327725.1 Proteobacteria bacterium UBA2133 | reverse complement strand
ATGATGGAGGCAGATCGCCAGAAACAGGCCCGTAAGATCATGCCGGGTTGAGGCTCAAATCGCCCTTGCGATCTTCCAAGGGTTATTTCCCGGTCGCACAAACCCTGATCTGGCGGCAGTACCTAAGCAAGGGAGTAGAAAATGACGATTGAGGTGTATAGAAGGTATAAACGCCCTTTTCACCCAGGTCCAGCAACCGCTGACGGCATCCTTTGCCTCTTGAAGGTGCAACAGTTGAATTTGCTAATTTTATTGCAGGTATTGAGCCGGAAGGCGGAGAATTGCAAGATCGGGCACCGAGGCACCCGCCTGGTGCTCCTTTAAGATCGAGATGATCTTTTCTTGTGAATATTGCTTGCGCTTCATGTTGGAATCTCCGTGGGGTCAAAATACAAGGAAATCCCACAGCGGGCATGGCTCTGATTATCGGGGGCGGTCATCGACATGGCTAAAGTTCAGGATGCGTTCTGAGTGAAATGAAAGGTTTTAACCGAGGGCCGCTGCGCAAGTTCTTTGACCAGCGTCAGCAGAGGGGTTTCCATGAGCGGGTAGTCGGTTGAAATTGGGCCCGCTGCCTTGAGCGCGTCATACTGTGTTTCATCATAGAAAGCCGCGAGCAAGAGATCGTCATCGGATGTGAACGGACCTCGATTTTTTCGCAGTGCCTTGAGTGCTGGCTCGACCAGAGCGCCGGGGCGTTCGGTAATCAGCTCTGCGCCCCTTGTAATACGGTCGTACAGGTTGGGATCAATTTCACCCGCAATCTCGCCATAACCACCCCGCACATAGAGCCGGACCTCATCCGGAACGGTACTGAATCGCTCTCTGCCCTGGTCCATTGCCATGACATTGAGCACCGACTGGGTAACGATATATTGCGCAAAAGGGCTGACTACAATCGGATACCCCAGATCGGCACGTACTCGGCCTGCCTCTTCGAGGATTTCTTCGATTCGATTTTCCAGGCCAACGCCTTCAAGCTGAAAGCGGAGGTTCGAGATCATGCCGCCAGCCACCTGATGGTGGAAATGAAACTCGTCGTATTCGACCGGCGACCCGACCGGCTTGTCTTCGCGCTCGGCGATATAGGCCAGACGCTCGGCAATCTCTTCGATCGGTTCCAGATCGAGATCGACCTCATAATTCCGCCGCCGACAATTCCTGACAAACAGTTCTGTCGGCGGATGGGAAGCGTCGTTGGCTAACGTCGATGTCGCGGTATGGACCACATCGACTCCGTATTGAACCGACTGCAACGCAACATAGGGCGCCAACCCCGAAAGGCAATGCGTATGCAGTTGCAGCGGTATATCACCGATCACCGCCCTGATCGCAGGCACCAGCGTGGCGATACGCTCCGGGGTGAGAAGACCACTGGGGTCCTTGATGAAAACTCCATCGATGCCGATCTTAAGCAGCTCCCGGGCCTTTTTTGCGTAGTAGTCATCGGTATGCACGGGGCTCTGCGAGTAGACCAGCCCAGCTACCGTATAGATACCGAGATCGCGCGCCGCCCGAATCGGGATCTCCAGATTACGAATATCGTTCAGCGCGTCATAAACCGTGTGATAACGCATACCGTTTGCGGCAAATCGCTGCGCCGCCAGCTCGACTACATCGTCGGCAAAAAACTCGAAAGTAAACAGGCTTTGCCCGCGAGTGTGGATAATCAGCGGCGTTTTTTCGACCCAGCCATTGAGAATGCGCATGCGCTCCCAGGGATCTTCTCGAAGATAGCGCACACAGACATCGAACACGGCGCCCCCGACAAGGTCGATCGCCTCGAACCCGGCGCGGTCGAGCCTCGGAACGATATCTTTCATCATTGCAGTTGTCATGCGCGTGGCCCAAAGACACTGGTGGGCGTCACGCAAGGTAACATCTATCAGGCGAACAGGTTTCAAGGTGACGATTCTCCTTCGCTGTTACCCGACCATTCGGTTTCGATCCATCGGGTGTGAACCGCATTTCCAATAAACGCCTCGTCGTCGACCAGCATGCGGTGAAAATCAATTGTGGTAGCAATGCCTTCACAATCGAATCGTTTCAGCGCGTCGCGCGCTTTGCGCAGCGCATTTTCCCGCGAGCTTCCATGGACGATCAGTTTGGCGAGCAGCGAATCGTAAAATGGCGATATGCGCTGGCCCTCGAATACGGCGCTGTCGAGACGAACCCCGCTTCCTATCGGTGGCCGCCATCGGTTCAAGATACCGGGTGCCGGTTGAAAATTACGTCTACAGTCCTCGGCATTGATCCTGAACTCGATGGCATGCCCTCCCGGCTGGCTGCTTGCGTCGTAATCCGGCAGCGGTTTTCCTGCGGCGATGTCGAATTGTGCTCGTACCAGGTCGATCCCGGATCGCATTTCTGTTACCGGGTGTTCGACCTGAATTCGAGTATTCATTTCGATGAAAAAGAACTCGCCTGTTTCCACCGAGAGAATGAACTCGACCGTGCCCGCTCCCTCGTAACGGATTCCCCGTGTCAGTTTTGCGGCAACGTCCAGCAGGTCCCGGCGCAGGTCCGGGCTGACCGCGGGTGACGGCGATTCTTCAATCAGTTTCTGGTGACGCCTTTGCACACTGCAATCGCGTTCATCGAAAACGACCGCGCCACCTTTGCCGTCACCTAGTACCTGGACCTCGATATGACGCACGGTAGGAAAGAAACGCTCCACGTATACCGCGCCATCGGCAAAAGCGGCTTCTGCTTCACGCGTCGCCTGGGCAAATGCAGCAGCGAATTGCGGTAATTGGTCAACCACCCGCATGCCCTTGCCACCGCCGCCGGATCTCGCCTTCAGAAGTATGGGAAAACCGATTCCTTCGGTTGCTTTGAGAGCAGTCTCGAGCTCGAGATAAGCATCATCCGAACCGGGAACAACAGGTACTCCCTGCGCCAGCGATATTTTTCGAGCCTTTGACTTATCACCCATGACACTAATTGTCTCGATAGATGGACCAATGAACTTGATGCCGTGCTGTGCGCATTTATCCGCAAACTCGGCGTTTTCGGCCAAAAAGCCATAACCCGGGTAAACCGCATCACAACCTGTTGCAATGGCAACGTGAATCAGCGGCGCAATCGCCAGATAACTGTTCTGCGCCGGCGGAGATCCGATACACACTGCCCGATCGGCAGCCCAGACGTGCGGAGAGACCGCATCGGCTGTGGAATATACGGCAACCGCTTGCAGGCCAAGATGGTGGCAAACGTGGATCGCTCGCAGTGCAATCTCACCTCGATTGGCGATCAGCACACGCTTGAAGCCCGGCATTTTAGTCTTCTGGGGCACTCTGACGCCCGGAATTCAGAAAATTTGGATTCTTTAAGAGTCTCATAAAACAAGACGATTGATTTTATATTTCGAGACGGGCATAGTGTATGACTGACTGCGGTACTGTCAAGTTTTCCTGAAACAGCATTTATTTATGATTGATAAGACTAAGAAATTTTCAGTCGTCGAAACCTCATCCGGGCGTGAGTCTGAATCCGGATTGACTGCTGATGCTGAACGCTACGAACAACTGGCTGGTTTGGGCGTTACGGGAAAGGCCTTTTCCGTGCTCGAAGTTGTCTCCCAGAATCCTCAAGCGACCAAGATGGCAGAAATCATCCACGGCACAGGAATGACCAAACCAACTGCGCATCGAGTTGTCAACATGCTGCTCGATATGGGATTTCTGGAGCGCGACGATCTCGACAACGGTTTTATCGAGGGCACCGGGCTTGTGGATCTGGCACATCGAACACTCGCGGCGGCGGCTCCAAGGTCGCTACGCCACTCGATTTTAGAGGGTATTTCCTCGCAGGTTGGTGAAACCGTTAACTATGGTGTGCTCAGCGGTAGCGAGGTGATTTACCTTGACCGGGTCGAGGCTAAATGGCCATTGGGACTCCGATTCAATGCGGGAAGCCGCGTTCCCGCCCACTGCACTGCAATCGGCAAGTTGCTGCTGAGCCGCATGCCTGATTCCGACCTGCGGGCATTGATCGAATCCATGCCCAGGCCCGCGTACACTACCAACACCATCACCGACGTCGAACCACTACTGTCAGTGCTCGAAAACATCCGTCGCGATGGCATCGGCGCTGACGATCAGGAGTTCATGCACGGGGTCATCTGCGTCTCGGTTCCCGTGGTAGATGAAGACGGGCGATGTTTCGGCGGCATCGCGATATCCGCACCGGAGGCTCGCATGACATTGCGCCAGATGTTGACCCATGTCCCGCAAATGAGGAAAGCAGCTGAAAACCTGGCCGCAGCCTATCGACGCAGTTCAAGCCGCTGAATATCGAGGAGGAATTTATGTCGCTGAGCTACAAAGAAGTCGCCGAGATTTTAAAGATAATCGACGCCTCCTCTTGCGAAGAAGTGGTGCTCGAACTGGAGAATACGCGCCTGGTCGTCCGCCGGGGTGGCACGTCGGATGAAACCAAAAGCCTGACGCCTAAAGCGAAGCGCGCCACCCACACACTGAAGAAACAAACCCGCTCAACGCCGAGTGCGGTTGCCACGAAGGATTCCTTTTCGAGCAGCGATGATAGCGGCATAACTGTTAAGTCGCCCATTGCCGGAACTTTTTATAGCCGTCCATCACCCGATGAGGCATCTTTTGTAAGCCAAGGCACAAAGGTCACCTCAGGTGACACACTTTGCCTGATCGAGGTGATGAAACTCTACACCACTATTGAGGCAACTGTGGACGGGGTCATCGAGTCCGTCCTGGTGGAGGACGGGAATCTTGTCGAATTCGATCAACCACTGTTCGTCATTAGCAGCCATGGCTCGTAAACCCGAGCCTGTAACGGACCCGCTGTTTGACGTCGCCGGCAAAACCTATTTAATTGCCGGTGCGGGCGGCGGATTAGGCGGTGTGATGGCCGAAGCACTTCATGAACGTGGCGCAAAGTTAGTTCTGTTCGATACTGATGAGGCTGCGCTCGAGCGGGTTGCCGAGGCAATTCCTGATGCGCTGGCCCGGGTAGCCGATATGAACAATCAAGCCGCCCTCGCCGAAATGGTACAACTCACACGGGACCGGTTTGGGAATATCGATGGCGCAATCAACGCGGCCGGTCTGTTGCCTATGGCCGCTGCCACCACCTTCGACGAAGCCATGTTTCGCGAATGTATCGATGTCAACCTGACCGCGGCCTTCCTGTTTTCCAGAACCGTTGCCGGGCAAATGCAGGATTCGGGCGGGCGAATCGTTCATATTGCATCGGTATCCAGTTTTGTCGCCAACCCTGAGTATGCGGCCTATGCAGGCTCCAAGGCCGGCCTTGCACAGATGGTTCGGGTGCTGGCGCGTGAGTGGGCACCGAAGAACATCCTCATTAATGCCATCGGCCCTGCGCTGACCGAGACCCCGCTGACAAGAGATTACCTGTCAGACCCAGACTTTCGCAGTGGAGCGATAGCGGCAATTCCCATGGGACGACTGGGCGAGGCCGACGACCTGATCGGGACCCTGGTATTACTGCTTTCTCCGGGCGGGGGCTTTATCACAGGTCAGACCATCTATGTAGACGGGGGTAGAACATTAGTGTGACGACGTTCCTCGAAGGAAAAACTGCACTGGTTACCGGATCAACCAGTGGGATCGGTTTCGAAATCGCCCGCCACTTGGCCCAGGCGGGTTGCGGGTTGATGCTCAATGGAGTCGAAAAACCTTCTGTGGTCGAAAATGCAATCGCCGATTTGCGCAACACGGGTGTGGATGACGTATCTTTCAGCGATACCGACCTTACCGACCCGGTTCAAGTGGAGCGACTGGTTGCAGATACTTTGGACCGCTTCGGCGCCATTGATATCCTGGTTAACAATGCGGGCATACAGCATGTTGCCCCGATCGAAACATTTACCGACGATAACTGGGACCGAATCATCGAGATCAACTTGTCGGCACCATTCCGGCTCATCCGAAAGATCTTGCCGATGATGCGCACCAATGGCTGGGGCAGAGTGATCAACATTGCCTCCGTTCACGGATTGGTTGCCAGTCGACACAAGTCAGCCTACGTAGCGGCCAAGCATGGACTCGTCGGCCTGACTAAAACGGTCGCACTGGAAACGGCGGCCGAACCGATCACATGCAACGCCCTGTGTCCGGGATATGTTCGAACAGCGCTGATGGAATCGCAGATTGCATCCAAAGCCCGGGCCGAACGCATCAGCACTGAGGAGGCAGCAGAATTGATTCTCTTAGAAAAGCAGCCCTCGCTGAGTTTCGTTTCGCCGGCAGATATCGGCTCCATGGTTACATTCCTGTGCTCCGAAGCAGGCGATCAGATAACGGGGGCAGCCCTTACCATCGATGGTGGCTGGTCCGCGCAATAAAGTATTTACCAATTGTCAATTCTTCTGCCTCACCCGATGGCCGGGGATTTCTGTGGCAATCTCTACAGGTAACGCTGTCCTAGCGCTTCAGGTTCGTGCGGGCATGGTGCGCCATCTCCAGCGCCTTTGGGGGGTTCGCGTCGAACCGATAACTCCCCCATAGACCTCTGCCTACACCTACCAGAATTACGTTTAGACCTAGATCGGCCTCCTAGTGTTATTGGCAGATGTTGTAATCAATAAAATGGTATTCTTGATCACTCAATCATGCGAATGCGTGATTGTCTTGTGTCAAAAAAAACAATTATTGAAGGAGAAAGCCTCATGTTGAATAGAAAGTTGATGCGGTTGTTACTCACGGTAGTTGTTGCTGTCTTGACTTTAGGTAGCACGGTTCAGACCAGGGCTGCAGATGCAATCCCAGTCCTGTTGTGTCCATTCGGATGCGGCCCGATGGCCGGGGACACCATATTGATGAATCAGATGATCAAATCGGGGTCTGACATAATTCTGTTGCCTCAGGAAAGTCCGGGCTATATGTACAACATTCGCGAAATGGGTCGTAACAAAAATAAGTGGAAAAACTTCATCTTCAAGACAGAAGATGTGTTGATTCAGATCGCTTATGCTGGCGGGAGTAAAGAAGTCAAAGAGTTTCTCCCTGAGGAAATCAAGATACCTTGGAAATTGCTTTATGGTGAAGCCTTCTGGGGGCAAGGAAAGTTTCTTGTAACCTATGATTGCAGTCTGAAGAGAGCCTCTGATCTTAAGGGCAAACGAATTTCATTAGGTCTACGCGGACAATCTGACTGGGGAGTGTTTTCCCGCTTGTGGTTAGAGATTATCCACGGAATTACACCTGAAAACACCGATATTCGGCACATGACGCCGGGTCAATTGACTCAACAGTTGATCGATGGAGCAACTGATGCGTCTGTGACACCAATCGGTACAGAACCGTCCTTGACGAAATTCCTAATACCCGGCCCAGTCCGTCAACTCGAAGCGACGGGCAAGAAGATGTGTTATTTGGGCGCTACGAAAGAAGATATTGATAAATTAAATGAAAGAATGGGGGCCACCTGGCAACACGTCAATCTGCCGGCGAATACCCTGCCTCATCAGGACGAACCTTTGGGCATTGGTGTTAACAAGGGATTTGCTGCCGTCCATGGAAGTTTCGACGAAGAGAGAGCTTATAAAGTTGTGAAAAGTGTCATTGAAATCGGCCCAGCGATGGTTGAACTTCATGCACTTTGGCGAATTTGGTCTACGGAACTGATGACCTGTGGATTGTCAGAAGAGAACACGCACCCTGGTGCGATCCGTGCCTATAAGGAAAAAGGTATATGGGATCTGAGAAATAAGTGTGATCCTATGACTTATCCCGATTAATCCAATTCAATCCAGGCATCTCGAATAGATTGGGATGCCTGGATTTTTTTTGCATTACAAAGAACCGGCTAATGGGTTTACAACAAATACGTAACGGCTTGCATGCCCTATTTGTCACCGTGGGTTTGTCGTTAACTGTTTATATCGCAGCGTCGGCGTTTGGCTATGTGAAGAACTCTTCGGTTCATTATTCGATTTTCATTTTGGGCTCGTGCATCATGGCGAGTCTGCTCGCTTTGAGAGACCTTTCAGATGAGCGAATAAACAATAACCAGAAAAGTTTCTTCTACCTCAGATCTGCCGTTACCGTGATCGCTGCAATCGGTAGTGTATTTTCGATGGGTTACATCACGTTGCATGCCATTGAACTTGAGCGAACGCAACCATTTTTCAACGACACAGATCTTGTGATTGGTTGGATCATGATGATTTCGATTCTTGCATTGACCTTAATTCATTGGGGATGGTTGCTGACCAGTGTGATCGCTCTGGCCATATTGTACTTTTTTGTTGGACATACTTTTACCAATCCTCTGTTCATGACGCCAAAGTACGATCATGGCTTCATCATGAACTACATCGGATTGGGTACCAACCAGGGCTTTTACTATCTCGCTCAAATCGCCTCCGATCAGATTTATTTTCTTATTATCTATGCGGCTGTCCTTCTTGGGGTCGGGATGCTCAATATGGTGTTAGAAATTGGCAAGGTCACTGGCCGGCACCTACCGGGAGGCGCAGCTGGACCAGCCGTGCTGGGGTCAGGAATTGTGTCCTCAATCATGGGGCAGGCGGTTTCAAACGTTGTGCTCACAGGACGCCTTACGATTCCAATGATGAAGAGGTATGGTTATTCAGCTTCCATGGCGGGATCGATCGAAGCCACGGCATCGACAGCCGGTCAAATTATGCCTCCTGTGATGGGTTTGGCGGCGTTTATTATTGCGTCGTTTGTTAACCGACCGTATATCGAAGTCGCTTTGATGGCGTTGATTCCCGGTTTGTTGTACATAGTTGGCGTCTCCTTCTCAGTCGGGATTTTTGCCCGTAAGCATCGATTGCCCAGGTTGAAGGAGAAGGTTGAGTCGGAAATGATCTGGCGGCTTTTGCCGACTTTTCTCGTTTCTTTTGGGATCGTGTTGTGGTTGTTGCTTGGTTACCGTTCGCCAGCCATTGCCGGCCTATGGGGAATCATCTCTGCACTGGGCATGTCGTGGTTACAGGGCAAATACCGACCGAGCTACGCGTCATTAAAGGCGGCATTGAATGACGGGTTGTTCCTTGTTTCCATTATGTCATTGTTGTTGATCGCGATCGGCCCGCTGGGTCAGGTAATGATCACAACGAATCTGTCCGGAAAACTCGGCGCTATGTTGGTCCACTATCTCCCAGATACTCAGATACTATTGTTACTGGGCACCATGGTGGTCAGTCTAATCCTGGGCATGGGCATGCCTACACCTGTCGCCTATATCATCGTTGCACTCGCCTTGGTGCCCTTTATGCAACAGATCGGTATTCCGCAGTTGCAAGCCCACTTCTTTGTCTTTTATTTTGCGGTGTTTTCAACATTAACACCGCCGGTGGCCGTCAGTGTATTGGCTGCCGCCAAGTTGAGTGGTGCAAAATTTTCCGAAACTGCTGTGGATTCGATGAAGATTGCCTGTACAACATTCATCATTCCGTTTGCTTTTGTATTCCGCCCGGAACTAATGAGTTTCCCAGACGTGACGGCTGTAACATTAGCGACAGCAGTTCTGATTCTTCTTATGCAGCTTACAATATCAGCAGCTAACTATGGGTATTTCCTGAAAGACCTTGTCATTGTCGAGAGAATCTTGCTTTGGACTGCATTTGTTAGCCTATTTGCATATCTTGCCGAGCTTGGCGATCTATGGTTGTGGTTGGGGATTGGAATCGTGGCATTGCAATTTGCTTATGGAATGCTACGCAGATTCCAGGATCGTGGTATTCGACTTAATTGATCTGAGCCATTGAAGAAAACTGCTAGGTGACGATTCGAAACAGAGGCTGACCGTATTCTACGAGTTGACCGCCTTCTGCCAGAATCGCCTCAACTGTACCGGCTTGTCGACACTCGACTTGTGTAAAAACTTTTATCACCTCAATAACCCAAAGCGTATCGCCCGGTTTCACGCTGCTTCCGATTTCAACCCCTATCGTCCACCACCGAATGAAAGAGCAATCCGGATGAGAAGCACAGTCTGACTCTGGCGGTTTGACTGTCCGGCCGTTTCCAGTAACCTACGCGGCTGGCCGGCGCCCTCGACTGACGGTCTGACAAATCTTTATCTACAGGATTAAGCCGATGACACTGGCAAACGAACTTGCTTACTGTTCCCTGACCGAACTGGCCCGGAAAATCAACCAGCGCGAGCTTTCTCCGGTCGAGGTCATCAACGCATTCATCGATCGCGTCGAGACCCGCAACCCCAGTCTGAACGCGTTCGTCTGCCAGGATTTCGAGCGAGCCCGGGAGGAGGCCCAGACCGCCGAGAAGCAGCTGATGGCCGGCGCTGCACTCGGTCCGCTGCACGGCATCCCGGTCGCTATCAAGGATCTTTTCAGTTCCAAGCCCGGCACACCGATGACCATGGGTGGCGTGCGTGCCCTCAAAGACAATATCACCCAGCATCGCTGCATATTCACCGAAAGGATCGAGCAGGCTGGCGCCATCGTCATTGGCAAGACCAACAGCCCTGTCATGGGCTTTCGCGGCACCTGCGACAATTACCTGTTTGGACCGAGTCAGAATCCCTTCTGTCCCACCAAAAACACCGGGGGCTCCTCGGGGGGTGCCGCTGCTGCGGTTGCCGACGGTATGCTGCCGCTCGCCGAAGGTACCGACGGTGGCGGGTCGATCCGCATTCCGGCGTCCTGGTGTGGGGTCTACGGCTACAAAGCAGCCTACGGGCGCATTCCGTCACTGAGCCGGCCCAATGCGTTTGCCAGCGACACCCCCTTCTCGTTCTCAGGCCCGATCACACGGACCGTCGAGGACGCCGCATTGGCACTCAACGCCCTCGCTGGGTACCACCCGCGCGACCCATACAGCATCGATGACGATACTGACTTCCTGCCGGCGATCAGGCGATCGATCCGGGATTGGAAAATCGCCTACAGCCCGGATCTGGACGTCTTCCCGGTCGATCCGCAGGTCAGCAAGGTCATCGAGGCCCAGGTTAAGGCCTTTGAAGAGGAAGGGGCGAACATCGAGGAGGTCAAGATAGGAATCGGGCGACCGCAACAGGAACTGAGCGACCTGTGGTGCCGGCTGATCATTCCCCGCAACATCACGACCTTGGATGCGGCGAAGGTCAGCGGCCCGGACCTGCTGGGCGAACACCTTCGGGATTTTCCAGCGGAGTACCTGCGCTGGATCGGAGTTGGTCAGCGCCTGAGCGCCGTGGACTTCTACAAGGACCAGGAGATCAGGACAGAGATCTACGACGCCATTCAGTCAGTCCTGAATGACTATGACCTTCTGGTGACACCTACGCTGGCCTGCCTGCCCGTGGACAACTCCAACGACGGCAACACACTGGGACCCAGCGAGATCAACGGAGAACCGGTCGACCCGCTGATCGGCTGGTGCCTGACCTACCTGCTCAACTTCACTGGACACCCCGCAGCCTCGATACCGGCCGGATTGAGTGAAGATGGTTTGCCGGTGGGCATGCAGATCATCGGCCGTCGCTATGCCGATGCTGACGTACTTGCCGCAAGCGCTGCTTTCGAACGCCTGCGGCCCTGGCAGGAGAGCTATCGTCAGTGTGCAGAACGGGTTCTCTGAGTTAACGTGCAAGCCCTCACAGCGGTGTACTCCGGATCGATCTTCTAATGAGCGGCCGCCTGCAGGGGAAAAGAGCGTTGATTACCAGCACAGCCAGCGGTATCGGCCGTGCTACCGCGCGACTTTTTGCCGCCGAAGGCGCCCAACTGACTCTTTGTGATCGACAGGTCACCGAAAACCAGAAGCTCGCCGACGAGATCGTGTCAGGTGGCGGTATTGCCCAGGCAATTCAAACTGATGTCGGCGATCCGGATGCGATGCAGGCAACGCTGGCGTGCGCAGGGGAGTCCTACGGGAGTATACGAAGAATAAACACCCTTTTCACCCAAGCTCGGCGAACCCCGGCACCTCGGAGATCACGTTGCACTGGCCGGTGATCATTCGGCCAGGCCCATGCGGGGCACACGGTGATCGGTGGTGGCAACGCAGATATTCTTCGTTTCCATGTAGAAATCGAAACTGTAGTCGCCGCCATCCCGGCCCACGCCGCTTGCTTTCATTCCGCCAAAGGGTGACGGCAGGTGGCGGACGTTCTCTGAATTCACCCAGATCATGCCGGCGTCCATCTGCTCCGCGACCCGATGAGCGCGCCCCACATCCCGGGTCCACAG
>DCXP01000030.1 GCA_002327725.1 Proteobacteria bacterium UBA2133 | reverse complement strand
AACCAACTGAGCTACAGGCCCGATGCGTTTTTCTCCGCGGAAAACGGTCGAAATTATATCAAACTGGCTTTAGCCTTCGTAGGGCCGCTTAAAAAATCAGTTGCTGGCACGGCCGGATTGAAGCCTTCTCAAATTTTCCGATGTCTCCGTGCGACGATGAAAAATCGTTAAACTTGCGAGAGGCTTGCTGAAGGAGAATTTGCATGAGTGCATGGATGCTCTTGCTGTTGATTACGCTGCTGTACGCAGGGTACAACCTTTCCGTTAAGGTATCGGGCGGTCATGCGGCCGGCACTGTCACCACAACAATTCTGGCGACGATCAGTTTGCAGACAGCAGCGCTGGTTGTTTCGTTGATGTTTGCTGCTTATCTCCTGATGCGAGGCGGGCAGAGTTTTGCGCTTCCACCTGCATCTTATAAGTGGGCAGTGCTTTCCGGTGTTTGTATCGGCGTTGCGGAGATTGGCTACTTTTATCTATTCTCAGGTACAGGGCTGCGCCAGACCATTCCGGCCAGCACCGCGATCCCCATCATTGTGTGTGGGACCGCGGTAATCGCGTTTGTTATTTCGGTGGTATTCCTGAACGAGCCCTTTGGTTGGCGCCAGATGCTGGGTGTGGTTCTCGTCGTGCTGGGGGTAGGGGTTCTTTTTACAAAATAACAGCAAACTTTCCGGTCAGCACGTTGTGCTGATTGGCTGTGGGAAGTCAGTGGGTTCTGATCGAACCCGCAGTTGATTTTCTTTGAGTGTCAGGCGGCGATGGCGGTGGTCAATACTGGTACGCTGACGAAGCCGAAACGCCCATCTCTTTCCGCCTCGTCCAGTTGTTCGCGCCAACTTTGTACTTCTTCTTTGGCAATACCTTGTTTCTCGGCAAAGTGGGTGAAAACATTCGCAGCGAGGTAGGGGAACGAGTTATGGTGCAGGCTGTTATTCAAAAAGCCCATCGGGGTGCAGTGGGCGCCGACAAAACCGTGACGAGTGAGTTTTTCGGGCATCTCAAGCGGCAGCATCTGGTGAAAGCAGTGCGCTTTGAATGTCTCGTGCATCCTGTCGTTAAGTTCAGGATCCGGCCCATGAAAGCGCCAGTGATCCCAGAGAACAGAAACCGCAGCAAGACGCCCGCCGGGTCTGATGACTCTCCGGATTTCCGCCAGAGCGCTGTCGATGTCGGCGATGTACTCAAGCACCTGGATGGACGCGACCGAATCGAATGCGCCGTCTTCAAATGAGAGTTCGGTGGCTGAGTCCTGGCTGAACGTCACATTATCAAGATCCTGACAATGTTCCTGCGCCGCTTTAATCTGCTGCTCGCTGGGGTCTAGCCCCATGATTCGACCCTCTGTTCCTACAGACAGGGCAAGATCTCGCAGGAGGTGGCCACCACCACAGCCAACATCCAGTATGTGCTGTCCGGCAGCAACATTCAAAGCCTCAAAGGTTGCCTTGCGCCGGCCAACGCCTTCCTGGGTCTGCGCCATCCTGCGTTGGACCGCGCCAATCTCTGTGCCGAATTCCATTATTTACCCCCGATTCAAATTCGCGTCGTCTCTTTGGTGGTATAAGAGGCGATAAATTCGCAGCATTATTGTCCTACATTTAGCTGCTGGTCTGCCATGGATCAAAGTCCACGGTGCGCGGCTTTATCAGTTTACAAGGAGCGTGTTATGGGGGGCGTTACAAACCGGGTTGCCCTGGTGACAGGGGCGGGCAGTCCCAATGGAATTGGTTTCGCTACGGCGAGGCTTTTAAGGGATGCCGGTGCCCGGGTAGCGATTACCTCGACAACTGATCGTATCCATGAGCGCTGCGATGAACTTGGTGGCACCGGAGGTGGGGTTTTTGCTTCTCCTGCGGACCTGGCCGATGCCGACGCCGCCGCCAATTTGCATGCGCGGATTGAAAAGGCCCTCGGGCCGATTGAGATTCTGGTCAACAACGCAGGCATGGTGCAGATAGGCCGGGATGAGCCCAGCGCGCCCTTGCATGAAGTGACCGACGAAAAATGGCGCTATGGCATCGATATCAGTTTGACCAGCGCATTTTTGATGACCCGTGCTGTACTGCCTTCAATGATGCAGTGTGAGTATGGGCGTATTGTCCATATCTCGTCGGTTACAGGCCCCGTGGCCGGAATTCCCGGCAGCACGGTCTATGGAACCGCCAAAGCCGGAATGCTGGGGATGGCCCGTTCGCTGGCGATTGAGGTGGGATCAAAGAATGTCACCGTCAATTGCGTGGGTCCCGGCTGGATTCACACAGAATCAAGCGGAGAAGGCGAGATTACAGCCGGTAAATTTACCCCTGTCGGACGCTCGGGAACTCCGGAAGAGGTCGGTCATGTGGCGGTATTTCTCGCAAGTGAAGAAGCGAGTTACGTGACGGGCCAGTTCATCGTGGTCGATGGCGGAAACACGATTCAGGAATACAAAGTCGCGCTCTAGCGTGCACCTGAAGAATTTCTTCTGGGCCGGGTATCTGGTCGTGGTGCCTGTCACTAAAGTGCAATAAAAAATCCCGGACCAAGGCCCGGGATTTCAATATAGGCAGGCAAATCAGTCGAGGTAACTTCGCAGCTTTTCCGAGCGCGTGGGGTGCCGCATCTTACGCAGGGCTTTGGCCTCGATCTGACGGATACGCTCCCGGGTGACATCAAACTGCTTGCCGACTTCTTCCAGGGTGTGGTCGGTGTTGAGGCCGATACCAAAGCGCATCCGGATGACCTTGGACTCGCGCTCGGTGAGGCTGTCGAGGATCGACTCCGTGGCGCCGGTGAGGCCTGAGGTCAGGGCCGCGTCTTCGGGTGCCAGGATGTTCTTGTCCTCAATGAAGTCTCCAAGATGAGAATCTTCATCATCGCCAATCGGCGTTTCCATGGAGATCGGCTCTTTGGCGATCTTCAGCACCTTGAGAATCTTGTTCTCCGGCATGTCCATGCGCTCGGCCAGTTCTTCCGGAAGCGCCTCGCGGCCTTTTTCCTGGAGAATCTGGCGTGACACACGGTTGAGCTTGTTGATGGTCTCAATCATGTGGACCGGGATACGGATGGTACGCGCCTGGTCCGCAATAGATCGGGTGATTGCCTGGCGAATCCACCACGTGGCGTAGGTTGAGAACTTGTAACCGCGGCGGTACTCAAACTTGTCTACCGCTTTCATCAGCCCGATATTGCCTTCCTGGATCAGGTCCAGGAACTGCAGCCCGCGGTTGGTGTACTTTTTGGCAATCGAGATCACGAGACGCAGGTTTGCCTCGATCATCTCTTTTTTGGCGCGGCGGGCCTTGGCTTCGCCGATATTCATCCGCTTGCTGACATCCTTGATCTGGCGAATGCGAAGCCCGGTAATGTTCTCAAGATTCTCGAGTTTGTCGCGCAGGTTTTCGAGTTCCTCCGCGTGCGCTTTCAGGATCGTCTTGTCGCCCTCTTTGCCGCGCATCATGCTGCGGATCCAGAAGAGTTCGGATTCACGCCCGACAAACTTGGAAATGAAGGTCTTGCGGGTGACCCGGGCTTTCTGGACACAGATTTTGATGATGTCTTTCTCGAGCCTGCGCACCTCGTCGACAATCTCGCGCATCACGTGGGAGAGATAATCGATCTGGCGGGGCACGAGGCGGATTTCCATCAACTCTGCCGTCAGTTTGGCCTGATGTTTTTCCATTTGCGGTGCGCCGATACCGTAGCGGGACCGGCAACGCTCCAGACTTTTCAGCCCCTTGCGAATACGGTCAAAGCGTTCCTTGGCCTCGACAGGGTCCGGGCCTTGAGGCCCTGCGTTGTCGTCATCGTCATTGTCCCTGGAATTCGGCACCACCGGTACAGGAATCTCTACTTCAACCTCGTTCGGATCAATAAAGCCCACCAGCAGTTCAGTCAGTTTCATCTTGCCGGCTTCGACGTTATCGGCCAGGCGGACCAGTTCTGAAATAATGACCGGTGCAGTGGCAATCGCGTTTACGCTCTGGCGGATGCCGTCTTCAATCCGTTTCGCAAGACGAATCTCATCCTGCCGGGTCAGCAGTTCCACGGTTCCCATTTCGCGCATGTACATGCGGACCGGGTCGGTGGTTCTGCCAAACTCGCTCTCGACCGCTGTTGTGAGTACGGCTTCCGCTTCTTCTACGACCTCTTCGTCGTCGCTGTTGGCGGTTTTCAGCAGCAGCGTGTCGGCGTCGGGTGCGGCGTCGTAGACCTCGATGCCGAGATCATTGATCATGTTGACCACGGTCTCGATCTGATCCGTGTCGTTCATGTCTTCCGGGAGGTGGTCGTTAATCTCCCGGTAGGTCAGGAAGCCTTGTTCCTTTCCCTTGATGATCAGCTGTTTGAGTTCGGATTGCTGGCTTTGGGTATCGACAGACACAGGCCCCCCTGGGAATCGAAAGAAAGCGGGTAAAAACCTATCAATTATAACATGCGGCGAGCTTTTCAGCCGCTACTTTCCGCCTTCTTCGCGCCGCTGACGGAGCGATTGACGCTCCAGATACAAAGCGGCAAGCCGTCCTTTGCTCGACTCGTCCAGGTCTTCCTTGGCGGCACGAGCGACGAGTTTGTCGATCGATTTGCCTAGCGCCTGTTCCTGCAGGGTCAGCAATGTTTCGGAGAAAAACGGCGAAAAATCGTGCTCTTCCAGAAGATGGTCCTTACCGGCCAGTTTTTCAAGGGCAATTGAATCTTCCGTGTCCCGAAATCGTTCAAGGAGTGCTCCGGTGGTGAGGCTTGGCTCCTCACCGGCAATCTTGTGCAGATTTTTCAGCAACTTAAGGCCGGGTTCATCCGCCTCTTCATCCAGATTTTCCGGAAGTGCATATCTCGCAGCGAGGCCCGGCTGCTGAAGCAGCAGGCTGATGGCGGTTGCCATCGGGCTCAGTCTTTGCGTCGATGTCTGTCTGCGTGAGGGAGGTTGGTGCCCCTGAGGTGTACGGGCTTGCTCGGTTGATTGCACACCGGTCTCCTCACGCAGGCGCTGGTGCATGAGTTCTCGAAGCGGTCCCTCAGGAATCTTTGCCAGAAGCGGTTTGGCGAGTTCAACAAGCCGCGCCCGCCCGTCGATGCGGCCAAGATCGGTCTCCGCCGATAGTTTCTTGAAAAGAAAGTCCGGCAACGAAGTGGCTTTGGTCACAAGTGCTGAAAATGCCGGGCCGCCTTCGCGGCGGATCAGGGAATCCGGATCATCGCCGTCAGGTAAGAAAAGAAAGCTGATCTGCCGACCGCCGCCGAGTTCGGGCAGGGCGGTCTCGAGTGCCCGCCATGCGGCAGCCCGGCCCGCTCGGTCTCCGTCGAAGCAGAAAATGATTGACGGCGCGAGACGGAACAGTCTTTCCAGATGTCGGGGGGTTGTCGCCGTACCAAGCGTCGCGACGGCATGCTCGATCCCGTGCTGTGCCAGCGCAACGACATCCATATAGCCCTCCACCACCACCGAATGACCCTGCTGGGCAATGTTTGAGCGCGCACGGTGCAGGTTGTAAAGCTCCGAGCCTTTCTGGAAAACCGGAGTTTCCGGCGAGTTCAGGTATTTCGGTTCGCCGTCGCCCAGTATGCGCCCGCCGAAGGCAACCACGCGGCCCTTGTAGTCGTGAATGGGAAAGATGACCCGTGACCGGAAGCGGTCATAAAAACGCCCGGAATCCTTGCGCGCGACCAGCCCGGCTTTGGCCATCAGGTCGAGCATTTTGCTGTCGCCTTGCGCGGTTTGTGAAAGCGTATCCCATCCGGCAGGCGCGAGCCCGAGCTCAAAAAGCGCAGCGACCTCTCCAGAAAGTCCCCGTTCTTTAAGGTATGCAACCGCCTCGGCAGACATTTCATGGCTACGCAGCTGTTCCTTGAAAAAACGGTTTGCATCGGCGAGCGCATCCAGCAGGGCGGGCGTCAGGGTATCTTCGGCCCGGGCGGGGCCTGTGTCCGGGATTTCAAGCCCGACATTTTGCGCGAGTTCCTCGATCGCTTCGCGGAAGCTCAAATGCTCAAACTCCATCAGGAAGCCGATGGCGCTGCCGTTCGCGCTGCAACCGAAACAGTGGTAAAACTGCTTGGTCTGGCTGACGGTAAACGAGGGGGTTTTTTCGTTATGGAAAGGACAGCAGGCTTTAAAATCCCGACCGGCCTTGGTCAGGGGGACCCGCGCATCGATGAGTTCGACGATGTCGGTACGGGCGAGCAGTTCGTCGATAAACTCCCTGGGAATTCTGCCACTCATCGTCTTTCACACCTGATTGATCACTGAGATATTAGCATCCGCTTTATGACGAATCCTGATCTATCCGCTCGTTCAGCTGTCGCGGGGTGGCTGGGACTGTGCTGCCTGCTGGTGTTCTGCATGGTGGTGCTCGGTGGCGTCACCCGGCTTACCGATTCAGGCCTGTCGATGGTGCGCTGGGAGCCGGTTTCGGGAGTACTGCCCCCGCTCAATCAGGCGACCTGGCAGGCAGAATTTGATCATTACCGGCAGTTTCCGGAATACCAGAAGATCAACGCCGGGATGTCTCTGGATGAATTCAAGACAATCTTCTATTTTGAGTATGCCCACCGGATGCTCGGCCGGGCGATCGGACTGGTGTTTGCCATCGGGCTTTTCTGGCTGTGGCTGAGAAGACGCCTGTCTCGTTCACTGATACCGCATCTCATCGTGATGTTTATTCTGGGGGCAATGCAGGGTCTTCTGGGGTGGTACATGGTGAAAAGCGGCCTCGTGGATCTGCCGCATGTCAGTCAGTACCGGCTGACCGCTCATCTGGGGCTCGCAATCCTGATTTATCTATACATGCTGTGGGTGATATTCATGCTGCTTGAGCGCAAGCCGGCGGTGCCGGTGTCCCGTGGGCTGCACCGGGCAACGGTTGGACTCGGTCTTTTGACCTTTGTGACGGTGCTTTCAGGCGGATTCGTGGCAGGACTCAAGGCCGGCCATGCCTTTAATACCTTCCCGCTGATGGCAGGACAGTGGATCCCGCCGGGCTATCTCGCACTCGAGCCGATGTGGCGCAATCTCTTTGAGAACATTCCCAGCGTCCAGTTCAATCACCGGCTGCTCGCGATCACGACCTTTACGCTGGTGCTGGTGTTTGTGTTTCAGGCGGTGAGGAACAAGGCGCTGGCGGGGTTTCGCCGACCTGTCATCACTCTGGCCGGGGTGATGACGCTTCAGGTTGTTCTTGGGATCAGCACGCTGCTGTGGTACGTGCCCGTCGCGTTGGCCGCGGTACACCAGGCGGTGGCATTGCTGTTGTTGAGCGTGACGCTCTACGTGGTATTCAGATTTCGAAAGACCTGAACCTGCCGGCCTTCGGCAGGGTACAAACTCAGACGGGGAGTTTCTGTTTTATTGAGATGCTGACGGCGCCCATGTCGGCCCGACCCTGAACACGCGGCTTGAGCCAGCCCATGACCTTGCCCATATCGCGAATACTCTGCGCATCGGTCTCGGTCAATGCCTGATCGATCAGTGCAGCAAGTTTGTCATCATCGAGTTGCTCAGGCAGGTAGGTTTCGAGCACCGCGAGCGTAGCGGCTTCTTTTTGCACGAGATCGTCCCGGCCGCCTTTTTCGAACTGTTCGATCGCATCACGCCCCTGTTTGATCATTTTCTGAACCACAGCCAGCACTTCTTCTTCACCAAGTTCAGTACGCTCGTCGACCTCACGGCGTTGGATGGCCGCACGCAGCAGCCGGATAGCGTCAAGGCGCACGGCCTCTTTGGCCCGCATGGCGTCTTTCATCTCGGCAGTGATGCGTTCTTTGAGTGTGGTCATATGGGGGCCACGAAATCGTGGCGGGCAGGGGAATTCAAGCCCTTAGTGGGCGCGCATCCTGGAAGGATTCTGGCGGGCCAGTCGTTTCTTTTCGCGTTTTTCAGCAGCAGCCCCGGCGCGTTTTCGGACGGTGGTCGGCTTTTCGTAGTACTCACGGCTACGCGATTCTGTGAAAACTCCCGCTTTCTCACAGGCGCGGCGAAATCGGCGCAGGACGACATCAAACGGTTCATCCGGCCGAACTTTGACTGATGGCATAGGCTTGTCTCCGGGCAATCGAAAAGGGCGCGTATTCTACTTGGATCAAGCGGGAAAGTACACGCCAGGGCTCTTGCAATGTCTTCCTTTTTGAGCAGCTCCTGGGGGGCGATGCCTTGCTCGAGCCGCCACAGATCGGACCGAGACCTCGGTAATCATATAATCCGGCCCAAAATTGCATGAAAGCGCCAGTCAACTGCTGGGGTTTGCCACTGCGCAGGTCAGAAAATGCAGGTTCTTGGGATAGAGACATCGTGTGACGATACCGGTGCTGCCGTCTATGACACGGATGCCGGCCTTAAGTCCCATTGCCTTGCATCACAGGTAGAACTGCATGCCCTTTATGGCGGGGTGGTGCCGGAACTCGCAGCCCGCGACCACGTCAAACTGCTGATGCCTCTGGTCGAAAAAGCGCTTCGGGAAGCCGAGGTGCCCGGGCGCGGGATCGACGGCGTGGCCTACACCGCCGGGCCGGGTCTGTCGGGTGCACTGCTCGTCGGCGCCGCGCTTGGGCGCAGTCTCGCCTGGGCATGGGATGTGCCTGCGCTCGGTGTGCATCACATGGAAGGCCATCTGCTGGCACCCATGCTGGAAGAGAATCCTCCGGCCTTTCCATTTGTCGCGTTACTGGTATCAGGGGGACACACGCTACTGGTCGATGTAAAGGATATCGGCCGGTACCAGCTTCTGGGCGGCACGCTGGATGATGCCGTTGGCGAAGCCTTCGACAAAACGGCAAAACTCCTGGGCCTGGGTTACCCAGGCGGACCTGCTATCGCCAAGGCAGCCCATGATGGCAACCCTGAGCGCTGGCGGTTTCCCCGCCCGATGACTGACCGACCGGGATTGGATTTCAGTTTCAGCGGTCTCAAGACCTTCGCGCGCAACACGGTGTCGTCCGTTCAGCTTGATGAAGAGACCATTGCCGATGTTGCCTGCGCGTTTCAGGATGCCGCCGTTGATACGCTGGTGATCAAGTGCCGCCGGGCATTGGAGCAGGCAGGACGGCGTCGGCTGGTTGTTGCCGGTGGTGTTGGCGCCAACCTGTTGCTGCGCGAGCGCCTCCGGGAGATGACCGCTGATTGCGGTAAAGAAGTGTTTTATCCGAGGCTCGAGTTCTGCACCGACAACGGCGCCATGATCGCTTACGCGGGATGCAGAAGACTTGCCGCGGGTGAGCGCCAGAGCCTGGACTTTTCAGTGCGGCCTCGCTGGAGCCTTGCGGACCTGGCACCGTTTTCCAGGGCGGTGGCCTAGTGCCTATTTCCCGATCTTCGATTCGGTCCCGGCCAGGAGCCGTCCGATGTTCGCCCGATGGCGAAGTACCAGCATCAGCGCCAGCAGAGCCGCGAGTCCGGTGTAAACCGGGTCGGAGAGTATCCACCAGGTCCATGCCGGCGCACTGGCGGCACTCACGAGTGCTGCCAGCGACGAGTAGCGAAAGACCAATGCGACTACAAGCCACGTGAGCGCGAGGCCACCGGCGACCGGCAGACTGAGCGCGGCAAATACGCCAAGTGCAGTGGCGACGCCCTTGCCGCCCTTAAAGCCAAAGAAGAGGGGCAACAGGTGGCCGAAAAATGCACCCGCACCTGCCAGTGCGGCGGTCAGGGGATCGTCAAAAAGCCATCGGGCAACCAGCACAGGCAGGGCGCCCTTGAGAATATCGCCGGCAAGCGTCAGGCCCGCCGCCGCCTGGTTGCCAAGGCGCAGCACATTGGTTGCGCCCGGATTGCCAGAGCCTTCACGGCGCGGGTCCGGCAGATTCATCAGCCGCGATACCACCACCGCGCTGGAAACAGAGCCCAGCAGATAACCAGCGATAGCAAAAATCAGGTATTCCATGCGCGGTGGATGCGAAGTTTTGGGCCAGTCGCACCTACAGTATAAACTGAGCGCCAAGAGACCCCGGCGGGCAAGCGCTGCGGCAGGATCAGTCAGGAGACAGCGGGTGGATAAGATTTTTGTACAAGGTCTTGAGGTTGAGTGTGTGATCGGCGTGTGGGAGTGGGAGCGCCAGATTACCCAGAAGCTGATCATCGATCTTGAAATGGGCTGGGATATTGCGGTTGCCGCAAAGACCGACGCGCTGGAAGACACGTTAAGTTACAAGGATGTCGCAAAACGCGTCAGCGCATTCGTCATCGAGGCCAAGGCCAATCTGGTTGAAACCCTCGCCGAGGGGATCGCAACCCTGCTGCGCGAGGAGTTTGCGGTCCCGTGGTGCCGGGTGCGTATCAACAAGCGGGGCGCGGTGACCGGCGCCCGCGACGTCGGTGTCGAGATTGAGCGCGGCCAGTAGTAAATGCTCGAGGTTGCGGTCAGTCTTGGCAGCAATATCGAGCGCGAATCGAACATCCGTGCCGCGGTCGGGGGCTTAAAAGCGCTATACCCGGCTGCTGTTTTCTCGCCGGTCTTCGCAAGCGAAGCGGTGGGATTCGAAGGACCTTATTTTTTCAATCTGGCGGGCGTTTTCAAGTCTGATCTGAAAGCAGATGATCTCGTGGCACAGTTGCGCGGGATCGAAGCGCAACTCGGCAGAACCCGTGACGGCAATGCAATCGGATCCCGGGAGATGGACATCGACCTGCTGCTATACGGTGATCAGATCCTGTATGAGCAGGGCATGGATGTTCCCCGTCAAGAGATTCTCGAGTACGCCCACGTACTCAAGCCACTCAGCCTGATACTGCCTGACCGGCGTCACCCCGTGAATGGGTCGACCTACCGCGAACTGTGGGACGCAATGGCGCCGGAACATGATGAAAAACTCAAGCCGGTCAAGCTTGATCTTTGAAGACCGTCTGGTTCAGGGCCGGGCCGAGCGGCCTCCGTCGACATTGATCACCTGACCGGTAATAAAGGACGCATCACGGAGCAAGAACAGCACCGTACCGGCAATGTCCTGCGGGTCGCCGAGGCGGCCCAATGGCGTACGCCGGATGATCTCTTCCTGATTTTCCTGGGTGTCACCGGATTCGGGCCAGAGGATTGCGCCTGGGGCGATGGCATTGACCCTGACATTGGGGCCGAGTTCCTGGGCGAGGGAGCGGGTCAGGGCAAGAAGTCCCGCTTTGCTGGCGGAATACACCGGGTGTGTCGGCAGCGGCCGCTCCGCATAGATGTCCGTCAGGTTAATGATTGCCCCGCGGGTCGATGTCAGAGCCTTTGCGCATGCCTGCGACAGGAAAAACGGCGCTTTCAGATTGACCCCCAGAAGCGTTTCCCAGTGCGCTTGGGTTACCTCGCCCACCGGAGTGGGAAAGAAGGCCGACGCGTTGTTGATTAATGCGTCAATACGGCCGAATACCTCTAGTGGCCGGTGCGCGAGCCTTGAGCAGTCCTGGGTGTTCTCAAGATCCGCCTCAACCAGTTCAACAGACCCCGGCCGGTCGGCATTGAGCGCGTCCGACAGTGATTGTGCATCACCGGCACTGTGGCGGTAGTGAATGACGATATTCATGCCTTCGGTATGCAAGGTCCTTGCGATGGCGGCGCCAATGCGGCGTGCCCCACCGGTGACCAGCGCCACTTTCGATTTCAGTGAATGATCAGTTGAGGCCATAGACTGTCATTGGGATTTAATGAATACGGGCTAACCGTGGCAAGATTACTGTGATTCAAACGTTTAATGTAGCAGACGATCTGGGAGGATGCGGTGAGCCGCGGCCACTTCAGTTGATTGGTCTATGGATGCGCTGAGTCGCAACGTATGGATAGACGTTTTTGCGGGCGTCGGTAATGTTGCAGACCGCAGTAAAATCAGTCTCTCTTTCAACGCGCTAATACTACCCCGTACGAAACCACAATGCGCTCTTCGGAAGTCATCAATCCCGGGTGGGCTAAGCCCGAGGGATTAGCCTGCAGTCACTGCGCCGCCGTCACCCGGCATATCAGAACACTGATCCATGATGCCGGAGGCCTATTGCCCTTTGATCAGTACATGGACGCGGCACTATATGCCCCTGGCCTTGGCTACTACGCGAGTGGGGCCCGAAAGTTCGGCGAAGGGGGAGATTTTGTAACGGCTCCTGAGATCGGTCCGCTCTTTGGCCGGTGCCTGGCGCACGAGGTGGGACCGGCGCTCGAGGTGATCGCCGCTCCGTATCTGCTGGAATTCGGTGCGGGAAGCGGTGCACTGGCGCAAAGCCTGATCGAGGCCCTGTCGGCGGAGGGGCAGCTTCCGTCACGGTACTGTATTCTGGAGATCAGCCCGGATCTTCGTGAGCGTCAACGGCAGCGGCTCGAACCGCTTGCAAAGCGCTACGGGCTGACCATCGAGTGGCTGGAACAGATGCCGAGCGAGCCGCTGCGCGGGGTGATCCTCGCAAATGAAGTGGTCGACGCATTTGCGGTAACGAGATTCCGTGTGATTGAGGGCAGGCCGTGGCGGGCTGGGGTCTGCATCGAAGGAGACGGATTCGCCTGGGACTGGATAGACGATCTTGCGCCGGATAGCGTTGCGGCCAAAATTGTGCGCCGGCACGAACTGGCTGAAGGGCATACCTCGGAGGTTTGTCCCCGGGCAGATGCCTGGATCGATACACTCGGCCACTGTCTGGAACAGGGTCTTGCGATCGTTATCGATTATGGTTTTCCGGCCGGGGAGTACTACCTCCCGGAACGTTCACAGGGAACTTTGCGCTGCCACTACCAGCACCGCGCACACAATGATCCATTGATTTTTGCGGGAATTCAGGATATCACCTGCCACGTTGATTTTTCGGCACTTGCAGAGGCGGGCCGCGCCGCGGGCTTTGATCTTCTGGGATACACCAGTCAGGAAGCCTATCTTCTCGCGCTCGGGCTTCTGGACTTGGCAACGCCGCAGCCCGACGATGATGAAAAAGTAATGCTCGCCAGAGCGGCCGAAGTCAAGCAACTTGTTCTGCCCTCACAGATGGGTGAAGCGTTCAAAGTAATGGCGCTCGGCAAGGGTGTCGGAGAAGCCCTTTCGGGATTCAAACTGCGCGACCGAAGGCTATCGCTATGATTGAACCGGCACAGGCATTCTGGCTCGCCCTGGTGCAGGGGCTGACCGAGTTCTTACCGGTGTCCAGCTCTGCGCACTTGGTGCTGTTGCCGATTCTCGCTGACTGGCCAGATCAGGGCCTCGCATTTGACGTGGCCGTCCACGTTGGGACTCTCATTGCGGTCGTCGTGTATCTGCGGCACGACCTTGTCGATATCCTCAGCGGTTGGTTGCGTCAGTGGGGCTCCCCCGGAAGATCAGAAGAGAGCCACCTCGGTTGGCTGCTGATTGTGGCGACGGTTCCGGCTGTGCTGGTGGGCTTGTTTGTCGATGAAGCAGTGGAAGCATTACTGCGTGATCCACTCATCATTGCCGGGGCAACCATCGCTTTTGCTCTTTTGCTGTGGTGGGCGGACCGGCGTCGCTCTGGAAGCAAAGCACTGACGCAATTGGGTATCAAAGATGCGCTGCTGATCGGGATGTTTCAGGCGCTTGCCTTGGTTCCAGGGACTTCCCGTTCGGGTATCACCATCACGGCAGGGTTAATGCTGGGCTTGTCACGTGAAGCTGCCGCACGTTTTTCTTTTCTCATGGCGGTCCCGATCATCACAGCTGCTGGAAGTCTCAAGGCAGCCTCACTGATCCAATCTGAAGAGGTCATTTCCTGGGGTGTCTTTGCCCTGGGCGTGGTGGTCGCATTTTTCAGCGCCTGGGCAGTCATCGCACTCTTTTTGCGATTTATCAACCGCGTTGGGATGACTCCTTTCGTACTGTATCGGATCGTACTCGGCAGCCTGCTGCTGATTGTGTTTTGGTGAGCCGCTACGCTATCCGGATTCCCGGCTGTGCTGGCGAACCGCGCTGATAGCCTCTATCCGGCGCTGCTCAAGCACTTTTTTGCGCGCCCTGCCGTCAAGAGCAGAGTCTGCGAGATCCGAGATGTCGATCCCGTTAGCCGCGTTGAGATAGCCCTTTAACAGTTGCTCCGTCGGGTAATCCCCAATGGCGCCGTCACCCCGGCCCACGGCATCTGCCTGGCACGCACTGACAAAAAGAGCGACACGCTCAGGACGGCGGAACCCATCAAGGCGGTTCAGCAGTTTGAGTATCGTCTCCGGGCGCAATTCCTGCAGTCGATGCATCAGCAGGTGCTCGCGCGTGACCAGCACGGCGAGGTCGCGATAGCCCGTGGGTACCCGAAGCCGATCGCAGAATTCATTGACCACGGCAACACCGCGGCGCTCGTGCTTGATGTGGCGCGGCCATTCTTCCGCGGGCGTCCTGGCTTTGCCCAGATCATGTACCAGTGCCGCGAAGCGAACCTCGGTATTCTGGGAGATCTCAGCCGCTGCATCCAGCACCATCAGCGTGTGAACAAAGGCATCACCTTCAGGATGATATTCCGCACTCTGAGGTACATCCTCCAGTGCCGCAATTTCGGGAAAGACATGAATGAGTGCGCCACAGCGTTGCAGTACCCGGATGAAATCGCTGGGGTCAGGTTCGCCGAGCGCACGACAGGTCTCCTGCCAGATTCGCTCAGGAACCAGCGATGCAAGTTCGCCTGACGCACTGATCTCGCACATCAGGTCAAGAGTCTCGGGCGCGACCTCAAAACCTCGGCGCCGGTAACGCGCAGCAAAGCGGGCAACCCGCAGCACTCTGAGCGGGTCCTCGACGAACGCGCCGGAGACGTGGCGCAATACCCCATTGCTGAGATCCTGTGCGCCGCCAAAAGGATCAATCAGATCGCCCTTGGCATCCTGGGCAATGGCGTTCATGGTGAGGTCGCGCCGCGAGAGGTCTTCCTCAAGCGTGACATCCGGGCCGCTATCTGTGGCAAAGCCGGTATAGCCCGGCCCGGTTTTGCGTTCGCGGCGGGCGAGAGCGTACTCGTCGCCCGAGACGGGATGCAGAAAAACCGGAAAGTCCTTGCCGACGGGGCGAAATCCCCGCTCGATCATTTCTTTTGGGCTGGCGCCGATCACCACCCAGTCGCGGTCGCCGGCGGGTTCTTTCAGTAAAGCGTCGCGTACGGCCCCGCCGACCAGATAGCATTCAAGAAGGTCACAGGGATCAGCCATATCGGCGTCAGTTCCGGGGATGGTTAAGACATCAACAGTAGATTCTATGCCTGCCCCGGTGGGTCACCAAGTCGGTATCCGGAATGAGTCGAGATGCTGTTTCGGCTCCTAAACCAGAATGTTGAATCGCCCCCGGATATCCCAGTCTGCCGCGTCATTCAGATAGCGGGGGTGATGTTCCTGCAGAATGTCACGGACACGTTGATTGGCGCGCTGCCATAGGTCTTTGGCGCCGCTTTGTGCCCACGTTCCGGGTTCATCACGATCCGACAGTTTCGGGTAGAAATAATCACGCTGCATGGCTGCCACCGTATGATCCGCGCCGAGGAAGTGTCCCTCGCCCGCAACGGCCTCCCGTATGGCTTCAAATCCCAGCGTTTCTTCGCTGACTTCTATGCCACGCAGCACCCGGTAGACATGGGAAAGCATTTCATCGTCAATGACAAAGGCTTCGAAGGAGGCACCCAGAAGGCTCGCCATCATCCCCGAGGACTCATAAACCATGTTGGCACCGGCGAGACCTGTAGCAAGAGAGGACAGCGCTTTCTCCATGCCCATCTGGGCATCTACCGCCTTGGCATCGGCCATGCTGGCCGCAACCCCGGACGGAAGGCCTAGCCAGTTGGACAATTGCGCTGAGGCCGCGTTCAGCAAGGTGATTTCCCCTCCGCTGCCGGAAAAAGATCCGGATCGCAGGTCGATAACAAAAGGCCAATTGGAAAAGATCATCGGGTAGCCCGGCTCAAAGACGTTGACCATCACCAGGGCGGCCAGTGTTTCAGCCAGTGTCGCTGACAGCATGCCGGCAATGGTTGCGGGAGCGGTGGCGCCCGATTGCGCCGCTACGACGTTATTCAGCGGCATCCCGCGCTGCATACAGGCAATGGCAACCTCGACTGCGTCCTCGCCGTAGCGCAACGGTGAGATCACCGGGCTGAGATGGGCTTTGCAGAAAGGTTTTGCACGAAACCGTCCCTCTCCGCCGAGCGCCATGTCAAACATGTCAACAACCGGGTCAACATGCTCCCGGATGAAAAAACTGGTGCCTATAGGTTTGGCGGTTCCCTTCAGGAGCGCATAGGCAGTGTTGATATCGAGGTCAAAGTTATCGGGCACGTCGGTAGCCACACAGCACCGGGTAAACCAGGCAACATTCGGCAGGACATCGACCAGACGGGCGAAGTCACATAAATCCTGCAATGTGGAAGGGCGGTATCGGGCGGTATCAAGATCCAGTGTCTGAACGGCCGCACCGCCGGTTCCGAAATAGACCCGATCACCGCCGACAACAAAATCATGTTTTGCGTCTCGCCCGTAAAAAACGAATTCTTTGCAGGCGCCCGCGATAACGTCCTCCACCATGGATTTGGGAAAGCAAAGCCTGTCGTTCTCCTTGTGTATCGCGCCACACTGGATTGCCTGTTGAGTGAGCACTTCGGGTGATTCACCCATGCCGATCTCTTCGAGTATTCGAAGGGCATTGCCGTAAATGGCAGCGATCTGCCCATCGCTCAGCGGCCGGTAACGACCCGCTACCGGGCCCGGTGGGCAGGGGTTGATTTGGGGCGGTTTGGCGCGCGCGGCATGCATCGCGTCGCGGCTGCGCAACGGCCCCCGTCGGCGCTTGCGCAACGGGTTTGCGTCCTGGTTCGGCGTCGCCACGGTTCAGTTTTTCACGCGTTGATTGTCCGGATCGTACAGACAGGCGTCAGACACGGTCGCCGGATAACGCTCGCCCAGGATCTCCACCTCAAGCGGAGTGCCGGCCTTGGCGAGTTCCGGTACCGCATAACCAAAGGCGATGTTCTGGTTAACACGAAAACCGTACCCACCCGACGTTACAGAACCCACGAGATCGTGATCGCGATAGATCGAATCGCCGCCATGTGCCGGCGCCACCTCACAGTCAATGGTCATCGCGGCAAACAGCCGGCAAGGGCCGCGCTGCTTCTGCTCGAGCAGTTTCGCTTTGCCAACGAAATCGGGTTTGTCCAGATCCACAAAGCGTTCCAGTCCGGATTCAAGAGGATTGCGTTCGTAGATCAGGTCAGCTTTCCAATGGCGATAGCCCTTCTCCATGCGCATCGATTCGGTGGCGTAAAGGCCGAAGTCACGAATACCGTAGCGATGACCTGCGCTGATCAGTGCGGTATAGACCAGATAAAGGCTTTCGTTGGGGATATGCAGCTCATAGGCAAGCTCGCCTGAAAAACTGACGCTCATGGCGACAACCTCTGCATGGCTGATAAACATCCGGCGAACCTGCATCCATGCAAAAACCTCTTTGGACCAGTCACTGCGTGGTGAGATCGATTGCAGTAATGCCCGCGACTGGGGCCCGGCAATGACCAGTATCGTGTGGCTGGTGGTCAGCTGGGTGATGGTGACGCCCGGGGGCTTGAAGCGTTGCAGCCAGTCGAGATCATGCCATTCGGCACCCGCGGCTGAGCCATACCAGTAATGCTCCTCGCCAAGGTGCGCCAGCGTAGCCTCGGCGAGCACGTTGCCATTGTCATTCAGCAGGTAGGCGAGCTTTACCTTGCCTTTAGAAGTAGGCAGGGAGCCGCAGATCAGATGATCCAGAAACTGTGCCGCACCGGGACCTTTGATCTCCATCCGGTTAAATCCCGAGACTTCCATAATGCCGACGCTTGTGACGATAGCGTCGACTTCCTCGGCGACCACTTGCCGGGTCGGCGTGAACCGGTAACTGTGCTGGTCCACAAAGTCGTCGCTGGGTTTGAAAAACAGGGCCCGCTCCCATCCGTTGACAGTCCCCCACTGGGCCCGTTTCCGGTCGAGCACCGCATACAGCGGCGTTGTGCGTGCGAGCCGCGATGCGGGCCGATGTTCATGCGGCATGTGGTAGTGAAATTCCCGCTGGTAATCCTCTATGGCTTTTCTTGCAGTGAATTCGGTGTTGGCATAACTGGTGAAGCGGCGTGGATCCAGAAACCACGCGTCCCATTCGCATTGGCCGTGTACCATGATCTCGGCGAGGACCTTCCCGTGGCCGCCGCCTTCGCCGATACCCGCCCGGAGGCCGATGCAGGCAAATGCATTGGGTATACCGGGAATCGGTCCCACCAGCGGTGACCCGTCGGGAGAGTAGGTGATGGGACCGTTCACGACGGTATGAATGCCTGCCTCGGTCAATGCCGGCAGGCGTTTGAAGATACGCTCCATGTTATCAAGACACCGGTCCAGATCCGATGGACACAGTGACTTGGTGAAGTCGGGATCGATGCCGTCGAGGCCAAAGGTCTTGCAATGCTGCTCGTAAACACCAACCAGAAGTCCCTGCTTTTCCTGGCGGCTGTAGAAATCATCCCCGGGGTCACGGATGATCGGGACTCGAAAGTCCAGAGCCTCGAGTTCTGCAATCGGCTCGGTCAGGAAGTACATATGCTCCATGGATGTGACCGGGTGCGTAACACCCAGCATCGCGCCCACCTCGTTCACCCGGTAACCGGATGCGTTCACGATCATTTCGCAGGTAATGTCACCCTTTTGAGTATGGACGATGAATTCGCCGTTAGCTTTACGGGTAATGTCTTCTACCGGGTTGAAGCGGTATATCTCAGCACCTGCCTTACGGGCATTGCGTGCCAGCGAGAAAGTCAGTTGTGCGGGATCGATGTCGCCATCCAGCGGATCCCACCAGGCACCCAGTAACCCGTCGGTCTTCATCAGGGGGTGCCGACGGCCCGCTTCGTGTCTATCGATGTACTCAAACTCCACGTTCATACCCTTGGCCATACCAATGAAATGCTTATAGGTATCGACCTGGTCCTGGGTGTGTGCCAGGCGCATGCCACCGGTGATGTGGTAGTTGATGGGGAACTCCTCATCCGCCGCAAGTTGGCGGTAAAGGTCGATACTGTGTTTCTTCAGTGCCACCATGGTCTGGTTTGCACCAAACTGCGTGACCTGGGCTGCGGCGTGCCAGGTTGAGCCTGAGGTCAGTTCGTCACGCTCAACCAGTACTACATCGCTCCAGCCCAGTTCGGTCAGGTGGTATAGCGTTGAGCATCCGGCAATACCACCACCAATCACGACGACCCGGGCATGGGATTTGATCATGCTGGGTTACGCATTAGAGGGATTCAGCGGGTTGATCTGTTTGGATCAACAGAAGGCGCAGCTGGTCAGGAGGCATATCTTCTCTGGTGTGTTCAGGAGCCCGTTTAACGCCAGGGAGAGGAATAAGTGGAGTCCAATGGTGAATTGGGTTCCGAGTCATGACAAGCTAAAAAATTTTAACTACTGTATGATTTGATTAAACTGTAGATTATCCATTATTACTAAGATTCCCGATGAAACATAGACTTCCACCTCTCGATCGCTTCAAAGTATTTGAACGTGCTGCTGCGCTTTTGAGTTTCACTGCCGCGGCTCAAGAGTTATGTGTCAGCAAAGGCGCCGTCAGTTACCAGATTCGTATGCTCGAGCAGGAAATCGGCGTCCAGTTGTTCAAGCGTGGGGTGCGTCAGGTGCTGCTGACGGATAAAGGGCAGGTTCTGCTGAAGTCAGTCTTGCGTGCATTTGCTGAGCTGGAAGGCCCACTTGCACAGTTTGCCCGTCATGATGCTCATCGCACTATCCGGATTGCCGCAACCACCTACGTCGCCGCCAGATGGCTCTCACCCCGCGTCGCCAGGTTCTCCGGGAAATCCCCCGAGGCATCCTTTATCTTTCAGCATTCCGTGAATGATGATGATTTCAATCTCGATGGTGTCGATATTGCTATCCGTTGGGGTGCGTGTACCGGGAAGATTGGCGGGCCCCGGTGGAAAGAGTTACCCATGGCGCTTTTCGCGGTGGGCAGCCCAGCGCTTGTCGAAAAATATGCCTTGGCCAGAAATCCGATCTTGCCAGGCGAAGTCCCCCTGCTGTGTGAGGATAGAGAGCAGGACCTATGGGCCGAACTTTTTTCCGGCCAGGTACTTTCCAATCCTCGGCACGTGATCGCTGATGCCAATGTCCGGGTGCAGGCAGCTATCGCTGGCCAGGGTCTTATAACGGCAGACGCAATGATGCAGATGGAGCTGGATACCGGGCTTCTGGTTTCCCCGCTGAATCAGAGGCTGACGGGATATGGGTATATTTTCATGCTCCCCCGCAAAGATGTCCTGACCCCGCTCCAACGCAGTTTCCTCGACTGGCTGGAGGTGGAACCTGCTGACCATGAGACAGTCACAGTTTAAATGCGCTACTTTCGGACAGGAGTATGGCTGATCGCAGTACTCTTACTGAGCGGCTGCCAGAGTGTCGCCTATTACACCCAGGCCACGGTTGGGCAGTCAGCACTGCTTTGGCACAGCAGGCCTATCGATGTGGTCATCAGTGACCCGAAGACGTCAGATTCACTGCGTGAGCGTCTGCGCTTTGTGGAGCACGTTCGCGAATATGCCCAGAAGGCGCTGTTTCTCCCTGCGACGGGCAGTTACCGAAGATTTACCGATATCGGCCGGGACTTTGTTCTGTGGAGTGTTGTTGCCGCAGGTGAGTTTTCGACCGAGCCCGAAGTCTTCTGTCACCCGATCGCAGGCTGTGTTGCGTATCAGGGCTACTTTAAGCATACCGATGCGCTGGCCTTTGCCGAACAACTTGAATCACAAGGCTATGAAACCACTGTCGGCCCGGTGGCTGCTTATTCGACCCTTGGCTGGTTTGCAGACCCGGTATTGAGCTCGGTACTGCATTATCCGGATGCACAGCTTGCGGAACTGCTGTTTCATGAACTCGCGCACGAACTGCTCTTTGTTCCTGGCGATACGACCTTCAACGAATCATTTGCTACCTTTGTCGCGCGCGCAGGGGTGAAGCAGTGGCTGGCCGACTCAGGCAGGGCCAGCGAACTCACAGAGTTTACGGAGGATGCGTCGCGCCATGATGCGGCCGTCAACCTGATCCGCGATACCCGGGTGCGGTTAACGGAACTGTACGCACGGTCTATCCCGGACTCTGACAAGCGCCGGCAGAAAAGTCTGCTGCTGGATGAGTTACAGGCAAAGTATCTTGCGATGCGAAAGGCCGAAGCGGTGAGCAACTGGGGTCGATGGTTCGAAGAGGGTCTTAACAATGCCAAACTCGCATCGGTGGGTTCCTATAATGACGACGTTAGTTTTTTTGCGGCACTCTTTAAGCAGGCCGATCGTGATCTTGAGGCCTTCTACCAGCTGGCCGAGGAGTACGCCACACGCCCAGATGTTTCCGGGGATTGACCCCGAGACCCTTCCTGATAGTATCGGCAACAATAACAACGCATGAGATCCCAGGCAGTGATTGGGATTGTGAACAGAAAAAAGGAGGAAGAGCCATGAGGGCAGTAAGTGTGATGTTGGCCGGTCTCGTGCTGATGCTGAGCCAGGCGTTGGTTCCGGCAAATGCGGGATGGAATCCGGACAAAAAGAAGCCCACAACAACGGAAGAAGTGCAGGAAACGATTGCAGCCTTTCTGGACCAGGATTCGGGTTTGCAGAAGTTTTTTGATAATGCCCATGGGTATGCTGTCTTTCCCAAGATTTATAAGGGCGCAATCGGTGTGGGCGGGGCTTATGGTTCGGGTCAGGTCTATGAGAAAGGCAAATACATCGGCGACTCAACGCTTAACCAGCTTACTCTTGGACTTCAGCTGGGTGGTCAAGCTTATGCAGAGTTGATCTTCTTTGGCGAAAAAGAGGCACTTGATCGCTTTAAGAGCGAAAAAATGGAGTTCAGCGCGCAGGTGTCTGCAGTGGCGGCCACAGCCGGAGCATCTGGGGATGCGGCCTATTCGGGAGGCGTTGCTATCTTTACGCTTGCCATTGGCGGACTGATGTACGAAGCGTCAGTGGGAGGACAGACCTTCAGTTTCACTCCGGCAGAATAGCCCGCCCTGAGCGAGATCTCAGCCGGATTCGATTGCAGAGGTCGCCCGCCCATATCGGGCCTGGTAGGCCTGCAGGGCGTCAAGATGGTTCGCGAGTTCCGGTCGCTCGGAAAGAAACGGGAGCAGGGTAGAAAAGCGCGCCAGCGGATGCACCCGAAGGCCAAAGGTTTTTGCAACATAAGCCACGGCTGAGTCACCATCTTCTGTCACGGCCTCCTCACGGTCGAGCGCAATCAGTACGGCAGTGGCACTTGCTCCGGTGGCGCTGATGATGTCGACCGATTCGCGGATCGATGTGCCGGCAGTGATAACGTCGTCGATGATCACCACGTCTCCGTGCAGTGGTGCACCCACAAGTTGGCCTCCTTCTCCGTGGTCTTTGGCTTCCTTGCGGTTGAAGGCAAAAGCGACATCGCGCCGGTAGTGGTCGGCAAGCGCCACGGCGGTTGCCGACACCAGGGGGATTCCTTTGTAGGCAGGCCCATACAGCATAAAGGGCTCTGCCTCGAGTTCGTGTAGAGCGGTGGCATAAAAATAAGCAAGCCGCGAGAGTGCCGCACCGCTGTTAAAAAGACCCGCGTTGAAGAAGTATGGGCTTACCCGTCCGGATTTGAGGGTAAACTCCCCGAAGCGCAACACTCCGGTCTCCAGGGCAAACTGCAAAAATGCATGTTCCTGCTCGTCCGCTCGGGGCATTTCAAAACCTGACCGTTTACCAGAATCTCGGCAGATGCGGATCATAACCTTAAACTGCAATGGCATCCGCGCGGCTGCCCGAAAAGGATTCTTCGAATGGCTGTCGGGTCAAGAGGCCGATTTTGCCTGCCTTCAGGAGACTAGAATCCAGCCTTTTCAGCGGACGGACGATATCTATTTTCCCAAGGGCTATACGAATTGCTATGTCGATGCTGAAAAACCCGGATATAGCGGGGTTGCCCTCTACTGCCGGCGTAAGCCCGACCGGATTCAGGAAGGTTTGGGCTGGCGGGATTTCGACAGTGAAGGGCGTTGGGTCCAGGCAGATTATGGCCGGCTCAGCGTGGTGTCGCTTTATCTGCCATCCGGCTCGAGCAGTGATGTCCGTCAGGAATTCAAATACGATTTGATGGAGCGTCTGAAGCCGTTACTGAAAAAGTTTGCCGCCAGCGGCCGCGAATACATCATCTGCGGTGATATCAATATCGCCCACAAGAATATCGATATCAAGAACTGGCGGGGCAATCAGAAGAACTCCGGATTTCTTCCCGAGGAACGCGCCTGGATGGACTGGTGGTTTGACGATGGCGGCATGGTCGACGTTTTCCGTAAGGTCGATCCCCGCGAGGATCAGTACACCTGGTGGTCAAACCGCGGTCAGGCATGGGCCAAGAATGTCGGCTGGCGTATTGACTACCAGATTGCCACCCCGGTGATCGCCAAGCGGGCTCATGCGGCCCAGATCTACAAGGACGAGCGCTTTTCGGATCATGCACCGCTGGTGATCGATTACCGCGTGAGTGACCGCTGGCTCCGGGCCCGGCCCTAGCCGCCGACCGTCCATGAGCGCCGACGGACGAAAAGCGGGTGGTGCCCCCTCGATCGGGCAGACTTTTCGCATCTATCTTGATTGGAGGATGGCGCGGATCGGGCTGCTTGGGCTGATCAGCGGATTCCCCTGGGTGCTGATCGGCAGCGCCTTGAGTCTGTGGCTGAAAGAGGACGGGCTCAGCCGGGCCACCATCGGATGGGCGGGGCTGATCTTCGGCGTCTACGCGATCAATTTCCTGTGGGCGCCGCTTATCGACCGGATACAGATACCGTTTCTCACGGCACGATTGGGACATCGCCGGGCATGGATTCTGAGCCTGCAGGCCGTGATCCTGGCCTGCCTCGCGCTCTGGAGTGTTTTTGATCCGGTGACCGACCTTCAGGGTGTCATCGCTATCGCGCTCATTATCGCGATTGCATCCGCGACTCAGGACATCACGATTGACGCGCTTCGCATCGAGCAGGTTGGCCCGGATGAGAGCGCGACTATGGCTGCCGGTGCTGCGGTTGCGGTTGTGGGCTGGTGGACCGGCTACAAACTGGGCGGGGTTGCGGCACTGGTTACCGCTGAGGCTTTGCAGCAGGCTGGAGTCACAAACTACTGGCAGTTTACCTTTTTGATTCTGGGTGTCATTGTCGTGCTCTGTAATGTTGCCCTGATGGCGGTGCCCGACGCGCCCCCGGCAGAGCGGACCCAAGCCCAGGCTGAGGACGAGCGTGCGTTACGGTCCCGGCTCAATTTCGGCGGTCTGCTGGCAGCAATCGTGACCTGGCTGGGGACCACCCTGATCGGTCCGCTGGCGAGTTTTTTCCGCCGCAACGGTCTGGCAATCGCGCTCGCTGTTCTTAGCTTTATCTTTCTCTTCAAAATTGGTGAAGCGTTCCTGGGTCGGATGTCGATCATTTTTTACAAGGAGATCGGTTTTTCCAAAACAGATATCGCGCTTTACTCCAAAGGGATCGGCTGGGTCACCACCGTCGTGTTTACCCTGTTGGGTGGTCTTTTTGCTGTCCGGGCGGGGTTGGTCCGCGCCATGTTTCTCGCAGGTATCCTGATGGCGCTGACCAATCTGCTGTTCTCGGTACTGGCATGGTCGGGCAAGTCGGCACCGATGTTTGCCTTCGCGGTCATCATGGATGATCTGGCGGGCGCCTTCGCGACAGTCACTTTTGTGGCGTTCATCTCGATGCTGGTCGACCGGACATATACGGCAACCCAGTACGCTTTGCTTGCATCGATTGGTACTGCGGGCCGGACCCTGTTCGCTTCCAGCTCGGGCGCACTGGTCGATTGGCTGAACGGCGATTGGGGATTATTTTTTGTCATTACCGCAGTGATGGTGCTGCCGTCGCTGCTGTGCTTGTGGCTCATCCGGCACCAGCTTGCCGAGATGCTGGCCGGGGCACGGGTCAGGCTGTTCAGCAAGGAAGCCCAACAGGACCCTTAAGTCAGGGCCGGGCACAAGGTATAATTACAGGTTGCGCTGCGCTTTCGGCGGCAGCGATCTGGCCTCACATCATTTCGGAATCCACCCATGCCAATCTACGAGTACGTCTGCGACAAGTGTAGCCATCACCTTGAGGCGTTACAGAAATTGTCTGATGAGCCCCTGGTGTTCTGCCCGGAGTGTGGTGAGACAACTTTGCGCAAGCAGGTTTCCGCTGCAGCCTTTCGCCTGAAGGGTACGGGCTGGTACGAGACCGATTTCAAAAACTCGGACAAGAAGAAACCTGCCGAGAGCAAAAGCGAGGGTAAAGACGAGGGCAAAGACAAGAAGGCTGGCGGCGAGTCGGCCGCTGGATCAGAAAATGCCTCGAGCACCAAGGACAAAGCGTCGGCTGCGTCGACATCGCCCAGTACAACAACCTCCTCGAGTAAATCTTCCAGCGGCAAGTCCGGTTCTTCTGCCTCTGATCCTGCCTGAGCAGGAGATCTTTCTGCCCGGTTCCACTGCTGGAGGTATCCGTGATGAGCGAACAGCGTGACTGCCTTTGTACCGACCTGGATGCCGCTTCGGTAGATCGTGAGGTACGTCTGTGCGGCTGGGTACAGCGGCGGCGGGATCACGGTGGCGTCATTTTTATCGACCTGCGGGATCGCAGCGGTCTGGTGCAGGTTGTCTTTGATCCTGACCGGGTTGACCAGTTCGCTATCGCCGAGTCGGTCCGCGGTGAATACGTACTGCAGGTGTTGGGCCGCGTGCGGATGCGCCCGGAAGGAACGCTGAATCCTGATCTGCCCACTGGCGCCATTGAGCTGCTGGGCCTGGAAATCACGGTACTGAACAGTGCCGACCCGCTGCCGTTTCCGATTGAGGATCCGGATACCGGTGAAGCGTTGCGTCTGCGTTACCGATATCTTGATCTGCGCAGTGACCGGATGCAGCACAACCTGCGGCTACGTCATCGGGTCATTCGTGCTCTGCGCCGGTATCTGGACGATCGTGATTTCGTCGAGATGGAAACCCCGGTGCTCACCCGTTCCACACCCGAAGGCGCCCGCGATTACCTCGTGCCAAGCCGGGTACACCCTGGCCAGTTTTTTGCGCTGCCGCAGTCGCCGCAGTTGTTCAAGCAGCTGCTGATGGTATCCGGATTTGAACGCTACTATCAGATCGCCCGGTGTTTCCGCGATGAGGATCTTCGGGCCGATCGTCAGCCGGAATTCACCCAGCTGGATATCGAGATGTCCTTCGTCGAGGAGGGCGACGTCATGACGATCATGGAGGATATGATCCGCTCGGTATTTGCGGACGTCCTCTCGGTTACCCTGCCCGATCCTCTGCCACGGTTGACGTATGCAGAGGCAGTACAGCGGTTCGGTACTGATCGGCCGGATCTGCGAATTCCGCTGGAACTGGTCGATATCGCCGATCTCATGACCGAAGTTGAGTTCAAGGTCTTCGCCGGACCCGCAACCACGCCAGGCAGCCGTGTCGCCGTGCTGCGTGTTCCGGGTGGTGCGGCGCTCAGTCGGCAGCAGATAGACGGTTACACAGAGTTTGTTAAGCAGTTTGGTGCGGGCGGTCTTGCGTACATCAAGGTGAACCGTATCGCTGATGGCACAAACGGTCTGCAGTCGCCGATTTTGAAATTTCTGCCCGACGATGTCGTCCACCAGGTACTGCAGCGCTGCTCTGCGGAGGATGGCGATCTGTTGTTCTTTGGCGCAGACCGTGTTCGCGTGGTCAACGACGCGCTGGGCGGCCTCAGGATTCGGCTGGGCCATGATCTTGGTCTTGCTGTTGAAGGTTGGCAGCCTCTGTGGGTTGTTGAGTTTCCGCTTCTTGAAAAGGATCCCGAGGCACGCCACTGGGTAGCCCTGCATCATCCGTTTACGGCTCCCAATCCTGACGACGTGCCGCTATTGGAGAGTGATCCCGGTGCGGTCCGTTCGCGCGCCTACGACCTGGTACTCAATGGTACGGAGATCGGTGGTGGTTCGATCCGTAACCACCAGAGCGCGGTCCAGCAGCAGGTGTTTGCGGCGCTTGGCCTCGATGAAGCACAGGCTAAGGCCCGCTTCGGATTTTTGCTTGACGCCCTGCGCTTTGGAGCGCCGCCGCATGGAGGCATCGCTTTCGGAATCGACCGTATTGTCTCGATGGCGGCGGGAGAAGAATCGATCCGGGATGTCATTGCGTTTCCCAAGACCCAGAAGGCATCGTGCCTGCTGACCGACGCACCCGGTGACGTCGATGCAGAACAGATGCGGGAGCTGGGACTGCGGTTGTCGGGCACTGCCCACGCCGCCGGTAAAGCAGCGGATTGAGCCCAAGCGCCCTGAGCCCGCCGACGCGTTTCAGGCGACCGGAGTCTGTTCTGGTAGTGGTTTACACGGCGGAAGGTGAGACACTTCTGCTGCGTCGAACGGGCAGCGCTTTCTGGCAGTCAGTCACCGGCGGTTTGCAGTGGCCACGGGAGACACCTGAGGAGGCAGCCCGGCGGGAACTCTTCGAGGAGACCGGCATTGTGGCGGAGGATGGCTGGTGTGACCGGCAGACGCCTCGGCGCTTTCTGATACTCCCTGAGCACCGCTACCGCTATGGCCCGGGGGTCACCGAGAACCTCGAGCATTTTTTCTCACTTTGCTTATCCAGGCGCTGCGCGGTTCGGGTCAATCCCGCAGAGCATGACCTCAGTTGCTGGGAAAGTCTTCCGGTGGCTGCAGATTCACTGTGGTCGTGGACGAACCGGGCAGCGCTGGCACAGATAGCGCAAGAACTGGTGTAATTGCAGGGTAAAAAAGATCAGGCGCGATAACGTAAGGTTATTTTCGGCAGGGAGAGAACCACAAGATGGCGGGGCATAGTAAGTGGGCTAATATCAAGTTTCGCAAGGCCGCTCAGGACGCGAAACGCGGCAAGCTGTTTACCAAGTTGATCCGTGAAATTACGGTAGCCGCCCGCGCAGGGGGTGGCGATAGCGTGTCTAATCCCAGGCTGCGAGCCGCGATCGATAAAGCCTTGTCTGCGAATATGACGCGCGACACCGTTGATCGGGCGATTAAAAGAGGAACCGGTGAACTGGAAGGCGTGTCCTACGAAGAAATCCGCTATGAAGGGTATGCACCCGGAGGTGTTGCGGTACTGGTCGATTGCACCACGGACAACCGCAATCGCACCGTCGGAGAAGTCCGGCATCTTTTTGGCAAGCATGGCGGCAATTTGGGTACAGAAGGATCGGTGGCCTATCTTTTCAGCAAGACCGGATTATTTATTTTTGCCCCGGGGACGGACGAAGAAGCAGTGATGGAGGCGGCTGTTGGCGCGGGGGCCGATGACGTTGAAACCGCCGCCGATGGTTCCGTTGAAGTGCTCGCAGAGCCTGAAGCGTTTGATGCGGTCAATGACGCACTTCAGGGTGCCGGACTCGAGCCGGAACTGGCACAGGTCATCGAGCGCCCCTCAAATGAGACGCCTGTGAGTGATGAAGATGCAGAGAAAGTAATGCGCTTGATCGACGCATTAGAGGAACTCGACGATGTGCAGGAGGTCTTTACCAATGCGAGTTTCCCAGAGGAATCGGCTCTTCACGCCTAGGGTTTGCACTCGATGTCTTCGGAAGTCTTCAGGGCCATTGGGATCGATCCGGGCTCCCGGGTGACTGGAATTGGGGTTGTAGAGGCAAGAGGCCAGTCTTTGCACTATATTCACGGCGAATGCGTCCGGGTCGAGACGGGATCCCTGGGCTCCCGGCTGGTATCGATTCACCAGCGAATTCAGGAGGTTATCGGGCGTTTCCAGCCGGCAAGCGGCGCGATTGAGAAGGTCTTTGTTTCCGCCAATCCGCAGTCGGCACTGGTGCTTGGGCAGGCTAGAGGCAGCGCTTTGCTCGCGTTGGCTCAGAGTGGATTAGAGGTGAACGAATACAGTGCACTCGAAATTAAGCGCGCGATCACCGGGACAGGCCGGGCAGGCAAGGAACAGGTGCAGCACATGGTGAGGGTTCTGCTGGGCATGGACCGCAAACCGCCACAGGATGCGGCCGATGCTCTCGCCTGTGCCATCTGTCATCTGCATCATGCCGAGGTGCGTCAGCGTCAGGCTGCTGCCGGCGCTGGCGTATCTGCCGAGGATGCCGGGGACCTGCAGCGATGATTGGCCAGATCAGCGGCACGCTGGTGCACAAGCAGCCACCCCAGCTGATGGTCGATGTGGGCGGCGTGGCCTATGAACTCGAGGCGCCGATGACCGCTTTTTATGAACTGCCGGATATCGGCAATCGCGTCTCGCTGTTTACGCATCTTGCGATCCGTGACGATGCGCATCTGCTTTTCGGGTTTGCGGATCGTCAGCAGCGGGATGTGTTCCGGGTGCTGCTCAAAATCAGTGGGGTCGGTCCGCGGGTGGCGCTCGCGCTTCTTTCCGGACTCACCGCGGACGATCTGGCAGCCTGTGTCGCTGTGGGTGACATTGCCCAGTTGACCCGGGTGCCTGGCATCGGGCGCAAAACCGCTGAACGCCTGATCATTGAGCTTCGCGACAGACTGGAGACGGTCTCCGGAACCGGCCCGGGTGCGTCGGGCACGACGCTGACACCACAGCAGGACGCAGCCAGCGCGCTGATGGCCCTGGGGTATCGCGAGACCGAGGCAAACCGGGCGGTGCGCGCTGTTGATGTTGATGGCGTGCCTGCCGTGGAAACCCTTATCCGCGAAGCCCTGAAGGGGCTTTCCCGGGAGGCGCCATGAGTGAGCATGATCCCCTGATCAACCCAACCGGCGATGATGACTCGAGTCAGGACCGGGCAATTGACCGGAGCCTTCGACCGCTGACGCTGGATGAATTTATCGGTCAGCCCAAGGTGCGCGAGCAGCTGGGAATCTTCATCGCGGCCGCCAAGGGAAGGGCCGAAGCCCTCGATCACGTGCTGGTGTTTGGGCCGCCCGGGCTTGGCAAGACCACCCTCGCGCACATTCTGGCGCACGAGATGGGGGCCAACCTGCGTCAGACGTCGGGGCCGGTGCTTGAAAAAGCGGGAGACCTCGCTGCGATCCTGACCAATCTTGAGCCGCACGATGTGTTGTTCGTCGATGAAATTCACCGACTGAGCGCTGCGGTGGAAGAGATCCTGTACCCCGCCCTGGAGGACTATCAGCTCGATATCATGATCGGTGAGGGCCCGGCGGCGCGGTCCATTAAGCTGAATCTCCCACCATTCACCCTGGTCGGCGCTACCACACGGGCGGGTTTGCTGACCTCGCCCCTGCGGGACCGTTTCGGTATTGTCCAGAGACTGGAGTTCTACCGAAGCGAAGAACTCGCAAGGATTGTCGAGCGTTCTGCCCGGATTCTGGGGCTTGCCAGTGAGAGCGACGGTATCGAAATGATCGCGAGACGCAGCCGGGGCACCCCGCGAATTGCGAACCGCCTGCTGCGCCGTGTGCGTGATTACGCTCAGGTGAAATCAGACGGCGTCATTACCGGCACCATCACGAACGAAGCCCTGGATCTGCTTGAGGTTGACAACTTCGGACTCGATGCCCTGGATCGGCGCTTGTTGTTCGCCATCATGGAAAAGTTCGATGGCGGTCCCGTTGGGGTCGAGAGTCTTGCTGCTGCTATCGGCGAGGAGCGGGGAACCTTGGAAGATGTTGTCGAGCCGTTTCTCATACAGTCCGGATTTTTGATGCGTACCACTCGCGGGCGAACCGCGACGGCGGCCGCCTATCGGCATTTTGGTTTGACGGCGCCGGCGGGCGGCACGCCTCAGGCCGGTCTTTTCAGTGGTGACAGCTGAAATTGGACTGCCATGAAAAGGTCAGGAAATACTCACTCTGTTGCCACCGGGTGTGCGGGTATTTGCGCTAGGGTCGGGTTCGTTCCCGATCCCGGGTTAGTGAACTGATGGTCAGTACCCAAGCCTTTATCTGGCCGGTGCGGGTGTACTACGAGGACACCGATGCGGGCGGGATCGTGTACTACGCGAATTACCTTAAATTTATGGAACGGGCCCGCACAGAATGGCTGCGCAACTATGGTATTGATCTTCGAAAACTCACAGATGACGGGCAGATGATGTTCGTCGTCCGTTCGGCCAGGCTTGACTTCCTCCAGCCGGCCCACCTTGGAGACACATTGGAGGTTTCTGTCGAAGTGCTCCGCCGTCGACCGGCGAGCGTCACTCTGCATCAGCGCGTGGTCGGTTCAGGAGAAGTCTTGTGTACCGGTGAGGTCCGGCTTGCCTGTATCGAGCCGCTCTCAATGCGGCCTCGTCCTCTGCCGCCATTTATTCAGGAAGGGGAAAATACCCAATGAACGAAGCCGTAAGAATTGCCATCAGCAATGAGTCGCTGTCGATTCTCGACCTGATTCTGCAGGCAAGCCTGCTGGTGCAGTTGGTGATGCTGATTCTGGTAGTGGCATCGCTGGTCTCCTGGACCGTGATCTTTACCAAAGCCAATACGCTCAAGAAACTGCGTCAGGAGGCGGATGATTTTGAGGCTGAGTTCTGGTCGGGCGGTGAATTGAATGGCTTGTACCGGCGCTGCACCGAAAGCGGGGAAGAACCCGCGGGCATGACCAGCATTTTTGTGGCCGGGTATCGTGAGTACAGCCGTCTGGCGGGTAATGCCTCGGTCGAGAGAACGGATCTCATCGAAGGGGTCCAGCGCGCGATGCGGGTGGCGCTCAGTCGTGAGATCGAAGCGCTCGAAGCACGCCTGTCTTTTCTCGCTACGGTAGGGTCTACCAGTCCTTATGTGGGCCTGTTTGGAACTGTCTGGGGCATTATGAATTCCTTCCGGTCTTTAGGGGCGTTGCAGAGCGTCTCAATTGCAACCGTGGCGCCCGGCATCTCTGAAGCGCTGATTGCTACCGCGATGGGACTTTTTGCGGCAATTCCTGCGGTCATCGCCTACAACCGGTTTTCTGCCGGCGCTGAGTCTTTGATTGCCCGCTACGACGTATTTGTCGAGGAGTTTGCCAGCATCGTTAACCGGCAGGCCGTCAGCGGCCGGCGTCGCGGATAGGGGCTGAGGTCAGACTGATGCGTCCACGCCGGCATAAGCGCCAGATGAGCGAGATCAACGTGGTTCCTTATATCGATGTGATGCTGGTGCTGCTGGTGATTTTCATGGTGACCGCGCCGCTGCTCATGGAGGGCATCAGCGTCGAACTGCCCAAGGCTAACGCGAAAGTCGTCTCGGAAAAAAGCACGGAACCTTTTGTTGTCCATGTGGACAAGAACGAGCAGTACTTTATCAACGACGACCCTGAGCCTGTCCAGACGCTTCAGGAGATTCGGATCAAGGCGGATATCGTGATGCGCAACAGTCCTGAAACAGAATTTCTGGTACGCGCAGACAAGAGTGTCCGCTACGACGCAGTGGTCCAGGCGATGGTGCTTTTGCAGCAGGCAGGTGTTCCAGGGGTTGGGCTGGTAACCGATTCTTTAGATAACTGATTGCCAGTGCGCCGCACGTCGAGAAACGTCGCCACCCCCGTGCGGGCATTTATCTATGCGGTTGTTATCCATATTGTCTTCGGCGCACTGCTTGGGGTCAGTCTTCTGATCCAGCCGCGCGCGGTAACGCCTGCACCGGCGCGTCCGGTACAGGCGAAGGCAATAGATCTCGCAGCAATAGAAAGGGAAAAGCGCCGACTCGAGCAAGAGAAGAAAAAAGCCGAGGCTGAAAAAAAGCGCAAAGCCGAAGAAAAACGCAAAGCCGAAGAAAAGAAGAAA
>DCXP01000078.1:53007-78831 GCA_002327725.1 Proteobacteria bacterium UBA2133 | reverse complement strand
GACCCTACCAAGGAAACCTTTGCCGCGTTTCGGGAAAACGACCGCGAAGGTCCCATCCATATGCTCAATCTGGTCCGCTTCAGGGAAAACGCGGCATACCCTGATGGGCGGGATGTCACGGGTGCTGAGGCGTACGCCGCCTACGGAAGCGAAAGCTATCCGGTTTTTTCAAGACTGGGAGGGCGGATCGTCTGGCGGGGGGATTTCGAACTCATGCTCATCGGCCCGGGCGAGGAAACATGGGATGAGTGCTTCATCGCTGAGTATCCCTCGGTATCTGCCTTTGTGGAGATGATCCGCGATCCGGTCTATCGCGAAGCGGTCAAGCACCGGCAGGCTGCGGTGCTGGACTCGCGACTGATTCGAATGTCCCCGGCCGAGACCGGCACGGGCTTCGGCGGCGATCCTGACGCTGTCTGAAGTCACCCACCCCTGGTTGATGTTGCCGGGTTGTCTTTTATGAGCCCCACCGATACCGCCAACGAGTTGCTCAAGGTTCGAATTTGGCGCGGCCGGGAGCAAGGCCGTTTAGTCGATTACGAAATCGAGACCCGAAAGAACCAGACCGTGCTGGATGTGGTCACCGAGATTCAGCATCGGCTCGAGCCGACGCTCGCGTACCGCTTTGCATGCCGAGTCGGCGTGTGCGGATCCTGCGCGATGACCGTCAATGGCCGACCGCGATGGGCCTGCCGTACGCATATCAAAAATGTCGTCACAGACAACACGCTGACAATCGAGCCACTTCGCAATCTGCCGAAACTCAAGGATCTCGTCTGCGATATGGCGCCGTTTATCGAGACCTGGCAAAAAGCGGGCGCACCTTTTTCAGGCACCGCCACACGCCACGATAAACCGGCGGCCGTCAAACCTGACTCTGCAATGCGCCTCGCAGCGGATGCTGCACTGCAGTGCATAAACTGCGCGGTCTGCTATAGCGCCTGTGACGTGGTGAATTGGAACCCGGACTACATCGGCCCAGCCGGGCTGAACCGTGCGTGGACCTTAATCAACGATGTGCGGCACAGCAAACGCGAGCTTACATTCGAATTGGCGTTTGGCACCGGTGGCTGCGGGTCCTGTCACAGTCACGGCAACTGCACGCGCCATTGCCCTGTCGAACTTCGACCTTCTGAAAGTATCGCCGGGCTTAAACGCGCCGCGTTTTCAGGTCTGCCTGAAGAATAAAAAAGGATATGGAAAAAAGTCTTTTTCTCGCCCAGCGCATCACAGCGATGATATTGGCACCGTTGGCCATCATTCACCTCGGCCTTACCTTGTTTGCGGTTCAGGGCGGGCTGACCGCGACAGAGATCCTTAACCGCACCCAGGGCAATATCGGCTGGGCGCTTTTTTATTCCCTTTTTGTCGTGTGCGCCGCAATCCATGCGCCGATTGGGCTTCGCCATGTCATCAACGAATGGACAGTTATGCCGCGGCGCTGGGTGAACGCGCTGGTAATAATGCTGGGCGGCGTTTTGCTGCTGCTTGGACTGCAGGCAGTCGCTGCCGTCTATTAAGCGCATCATGCATCCCTTACACAGTCATCAAAGCTACATGGCAGCCCTGGCTCATCGCCTGTCAGGCGTGCTGCTGGCGCTTTTTCTGCCTTTTCATTTTCTTCTTCTGGGCAGCGCGCTCGAAGGCGCCGATGAGTTGGATCGGTATCTGCGTTTTGCTGACAGCCCGCTGGTCAAGATTGCCGAGTGGGGTCTCGTCAGCCTGCTCTGTATTCACCTGTTGCTGGGTATTCGTGTGCTGTGTCTGGAACTCACACACTGGCCACACCGCAGCGAAAAGTTGCGAAGCTGGATACTGCCCAGCGTCATCGCTTCTATGCTGGTTGGATTGCTGTTTCTCGTGCGAGCGTTCTAATGACTTCAAGCCCGCACTGCGAAATCGATACCGCCACAACTGACATCCTGATTCTCGGATCAGGCGGCGCGGGGCTTTTTGCGGGACTTCATGCCAAACAGGCAAACCCTGACCTTGAGGTCACCGTGGCAGCGAAAGGATTGATCGGCAAGTCCGGCTGCACGCGTATGGTCCAAGGGGGCTTCAACGTCGCAGTCAATCCCGGCGATTCAGTTGAGCGCCATTTCATGGACACCATCATCGGCGGGAAATGGCTGCCGCGGCAGGATCTTACCTGGCGCTTGTGCGAGACCGCGGTTGAGCGGGTTCAGGAACTCGAGAATGAACTGGGCTGCTTTTTTGACCGCAATGCCGACGGCACACTGCACCAAAAAGCCTTTGCCGGGCAAAGCTTTGACCGCACCGCCCATAAAGGCGATCTGACCGGCATTGAAATCATCAACCGGTTGATGGAGAAAGTCTGGGCGCTGGATCTGGTCAAGCTTGAGGAACACCGGGCGATAGACCTCATTCCCGCAAAAGACCAGTCTGGCATCGCAGGCGTTCTGATGATTGATATCCGCAGCGGGCGTTATCGCCTGGTACGTACCAAGACAGTGTTGCTGGCGACGGGGGCCGGCCCATCGATGTATCGCTATCACACGCCATCGGGTGACAAATCATGTGATGGTCTGGCGATGGCGCTTCGCTTTGGGCTTTCCCTGCGCGATATGGAAATGGTGCAGTTCCATCCCACGGGAATTCTGGCGGGGCCGGACACGCGCATGACCGGCACCATTCTTGAAGAGGGCCTGCGTGGTGCCGGGGGCTATCTCCTCAACGGCGCCGGTGAACGCTTCATGACGAATTACGATCCTGCCGCCGAGCGCGCCACGCGGGATATTGTCTCACGGAGCATGTATCAGGAAATACGCGACGGACGCGCGACACAACAGGGCGGACTCTTTATTGAGATGGTTCATCTGGGCAGCGATCGTGTTCGACAGATGTTTCCGGGGATGGTGAAACGCTGCGGGGACTGCGGCTTTGATCTGGCAGCCGGTCGTGTTGAGGTCGTGCCCACTGCGCACTACATGATGGGCGGGGTGCAAATGGAAATCGACTGCACCACAAGCACGCCCGGATTGTTCGTGGCGGGTGAGGACGCCGGCGGCGTGCATGGCGCAAACCGCCTGGGCGGAAACGGCGTCGCCAACTCAACGGTATTTGGGGCGATTGCCGGAGATGAAATGGCCGCGGCGATCGGTCGCGGTGCACCGCTCAGGGATCCCGATCCTGAGTTTGTCGAGCGGGCAGTGGCCCGGGCCGAAAAGCCTTTTGGTCACAGCAAAGCCGACCTCAGCGGAGTGCGGGAACGGTTGTGGTCCGTGATGTGGGATAAGGTCGGAATTCTGCGCACCGCTGACGGCATTCGCGAGGGCATGCGCGGTCTGGATGACTGCCGGGAAACCCTCACGGGGATCGGCGTTGAAGATCATGACCGCGCCTTTAACCTCACCTGGCACGACTGGCTTAATCTCGACAATCAAATTACAGTCAGTCAGGTGATCGCGAACGCTTCGCTCGCAAGAGATGATTCGAGGGGTGCTCATTTTCGAGAGGACTTTCCGACGACCGGTAATCTTGAGCAGAGCACCTATACCTGTACGCGATTTGAGAATGAACAACTGATTCAGGAAATGACCCCTGTGGCCTTCACCATCGTGAAGCCCGGGGAGTCCCTGATCGACGGCGAGGCCGGCGCGCCTCGAGCTGCCCAAAACGGTGACCCATCATGATCAGTAACCAAAGCATAGAAACGGCCAGCTACGAAATTATGAAAAAAGCGGCGATTGATATCCCCGAGGATTACCTCGCCGGGATCAAATCAGTCGCGAGCAGGGAATCAGGCGAGCTTTCCGGCTTTGTCATCAAAACGATGATCAACAACTACCAGACAGCCACTGAAGATCGCCGACCCATGTGCGCCGATACTGGCTTGCCGCGCTACTACGTCAAGGTGGGCGATCAGGCGGCGTTTGAGGGCGGTTTTACCGGCATCGAGCGGGCCCTGCGGTCGGCGACTGCGCGTGCGACTCGCGACGTGCCACTGCGTCCGAATCGCGTTCATCCCCTTTGGCGAACAGAACACAACAACAACGTCGGAATCAACGCGCCAGAGATCGAGTGGACCTTCGAGCCCGATGCCGACTGGATCGACATCACGACCGTCCATAAAGGCGGCCTTTTCGGGACTGACTATCGGATGCTCTTTCCCGGCGATGGGGTCGATGGAATCAAGCGATTTCTGCTGGACACGCTGATCTCCTTTGGCAAGCGCGGGCTGTGCTGTCAGCCGGCCATTATCGGCGTGGGCTTGGGCGGGTCCAAGGATACCTGTATGCAACTGGGCAAGCAGGCCGCCTGCCTGCGGATGGTGGGTAATCGGAACCCGGACCCTAAGATTGCCCAACTGGAGCTGGAACTGATGGAACTGGGCAACAGCATTGGCATGGGCGCCATGGGCTTTGTCGGCTCCTCGATGGTTGTTGATCTGCATATTGAAGTCGGTCATACCCACACCGGCGGCCTGCCGATGAGCGTACATACCTTCTGCCTGTCATCACGACGCGCCACCGCCCGGCTGCATTCAGATGGATCGGTCGCGTATCGGACAGATCCCAAGTGGTTCACCCCCTACCATCGACGCGAAACGATCGACTGGGATCAACTGTCCAGGGGAGAAGCCCATGCTTGAAGAAGTCCATGTCTCTCTACCCGCTGATGCCGAGGCGATCGCAGCCCTGAAACTCGGGTCGGTCGTCTATCTTGATGGCGTCGTGTACACCGCGCGCGAGAGGGTTTACCAGCGCGTGCTGAACGAAGGTCACTCCCTGCCTCAAGGGCTTGGCGAGATCAGCAACGTCAATTTTCACTGCTCGCCGGCGGCCGCAGTTAAAGACGACGGCACCTATGAGATCGGCGGGGTTACCGCCACCGCGAGTTTTCGCTTCTCAAAATATCTTGCCGACTGGCTCGATCTCAGCGGCACCAAGATCATCATCGGCAAGGGCGGGATGCCGGGAGACGACTATCAGCATGTGCTCGCTCCCAGGGGGGCCGTGTATCTCACAACGGTCGGGTACGGTACCGGCGCCCTGCTCGGTCGCGGCGTGCAGGGGGTTGAAGCAGTACACTGGCTCGATGAGTTCGGCATCGCCCAGGCCATGTGGCTTTTTCGGGTGAAGGACTTTGGCCCCTTTCTGGTAGACAGCGATCTTCAGGGACAATCCCTGTTTGCCCAGCAGGGAGACCTTGTCAACAGGAAAATCGATGACCTCTACACCGGACTTAAAGAACCGGCGCTTCACCGTTACGGGGAAACAAAGGACCGGACTGACGAGCTCATCTGATTGTGGGCATTACCCAGCCCCCAGACCGTGACCGCGGCCCGGCAAATGAGCACGAGCGGCCAACTGACGATTGTCCGGGGCCGTCTTCGCGACCTTGCCAGAACCCGCAATAAGCATTGACGGATAGACCTGACAGAGGGTGAGCCCCTGTCCGCTGATGTTGTCATCAACTGCACCGGCGTCGGCCGCGACGCGTTAATTCACAGGCTGATGAACTCAGGACAACTCACGCCCATCGGCCGCAGCGTAGCGCCATCGGTCTCGCCTGACTTACGGGCTGTCGCGCCCGCTGGGCACCTGCACAGCAATTTTTCTGTATCGGCCCAGCTACGGCGCTCGCCCTTGGAGATGTGCTCGGCGCTACCAGTGCTGCACGACAGGCCGAACAGCTTGCAAAAACACTGTCAGCCCGTACGTATCGGGTGAGCCGCGGCTAGGTCTTGCCGGCCTGTCCCGACTACCACTGCTGGGCCCAGTCGGCTACTGCGCTGATGAGTTCATCATCCATCCCGTCGAAAAAATGATTCGCGCCCGCAATCACCTGTTGGGAGTAGCGCGGATTGTGGGCCGCACCACTCTTTCGGCTGTCTGCCGTTTCCAGCACACCGGGAAGATCGTCGGCACCATAAAGATCGAGTACCGGAATGGTTATCTTTTTCAGTGACTCCGCGCTGTTTACGTGACTGTCCTTTTGCGTTGCGCTCATCCCGATAGCGATAAACCCTTTAACATCGCTGGGGTGCCGGGAAAGGTAGTAACTCGACATCGTGGCACCCTGGCTGTGGGCGACAATCAGCAGGGTTTTCATACCCTTATCTTTTAAGAATGCTTCAGCGGCGCTCAATCGCGGGGGCACTTCCGGGTAAAGTGCGACATATTCCTCGTACTGTGCTTCGTTGTGCAGGATCGGCATCTGGATAGAAAGGGTATTCCAGCCGTGCAGGGCCATCTCGACCCGGATGGGCTGTACGACCTGCTGCCAGTTCGGATGTATACCGGCGCCATGCACTACGACCACCCCTTTATCCGAACGGTTCTGCGCTTCGGTGTAGATCGCGAAGACGTTCCGGCCTTCGATCACAAGGTCAACGGCCTCGCCATCCATAATCGAGTCTTCTACCTGCTCGCGCCAGCGCTGTTCCTTTTCAAGATCTGAAGCGGCTGCCGGCACGGCAAGCATTAGCAATGTCACCCAGGCAATTGTTATTGGCCTCATCGTTGGTATTTCCCAAGTCATGTCAGCGCCGATCTTTATCGCGCCCACTTACCCCAAATTATAGGTTTTTTCAGGCAATTCCCGATTCAGTGTGAATCTGTTGAAAAGGCCAGGGACCTCTTTTTATAATTCCCACCACGTTCGCGATGGCGTCGCGATCGACCGTACTTGGCACTATGTTCTGGGCTCCCCAGACACAGTATTAAGGCATCCTGTACGCCCGGATGAATTTTCCGGGCTGATGCACTCAAGATCACCCGGACAACACGAGGTGATCAAGATGAATCCCGTCCCGCAAAGACCCGAGTTTTTCGAGTTAGCTAACGGCTCGAAAAGCCCCCTTCCCTTCTCTGCCACCGAGTACGACAGACGGCTCGCCGCGCTCAGGCAACTGCTGGCGGACAAAGGCCTTCGTGCCGTTCTGCTGACATCCATGCACAACGTTGCCTATTACTCCGGATTTTTGTACTGCAGTTTCGGTAGACCTTACGCATGCATCGTCACCGAGACTGGATGCACCACGATTTCCGCCAATATCGATCTGGGGCAGCCCTGGCGACACAGTTATGGTGACAACCTGATCTACACCGACTGGAAGCACGACAATTACTGGCGCGCCGTGAATCATGTGCTGCCAGATATCGATGTGGTGGGTATTGAAGGTGATCACCTTAGCCTCGCTGCCCGTCAGAAGATGGAGGCACTCAATACGAAACTGCGGGTTGAAGATATCAGTACTGAAATCATGGCCCTGCGGATGGTCAAATCGGCAGAGGAAATTGAACTCATTAAAGGCGGTGCGCGGATTGCAGACATCGGAGGTGCAGCGGTGCGGGATGCGATCCGCACCGGAGCAAGAGAGATTGATATTGCCATGGCTGGACGGGACACCATGGAACTTGCCATTGCGCAGAGCTATCCCGACAGTGAGATCAGAGACACCTGGGTGTGGTTTCAATCCGGCATCAACACGGACGGGGCCCATAACCCGGTCACTACCCGGCAACTGAAATCGGGCGATATTCTGAGCCTGAATACCTTCCCGATGATCTCCGGATACTACACGGCGCTTGAGCGGACGCTGTTTCTTGATGACGTGGATCCGGCTTCACTGAAAGTCTGGCAGGCCAACGTTGATGCCCACGAGCTCGGCTTGTCACTGATCAAACCGGGTGCCAGGTGCGCCGACATCTGTGCGCAGATTAACGAACATTTCGCCTCGCTGGATCTTCTGCAGTACCGCACATTTGGTTATGGACACTCCTTTGGCGTGTTATCGCACTACTACGGACGGGAAGCAGGGCTGGAACTGCGGGAGGATATCGATACGGTTCTGGAGCCCAACATGGTGGTCTCCATGGAGCCCATGCTGACCGTCCCTGAAGGGCGCGACGGAGCTGGCGGCTATCGGGAGCATGACATCCTGGTGATCACGGAAACCGGTTCCCAAAACATTACCGGGTTTCCCTACGGCCCCGACCACAATGTGATTTCGGGTCGGTAGTCTCGCGCCCTGCGCTACTCGTAGCGAGGGGACGTCTTGGAGTCAGCCGTTGAGTCAAGCTCCCGCGCAAAGCGGTGACCAGCGTAAATCGCAGCGGCAATCATTGCCGGTGCCTCGCAGTCACCGATCCGACGCAGGGAGCGCAAACCCGAGGGTGGGTCCTGCTGGATGCGCTCATTAAGGGCCTGGTACAGCTTGTCGTTTGGCTGTCGGGCCGTCACCATCACCAGAGCATTCGCCCTGATAGATTGCTCGTGATCCGTGTAGGCGCAGGCGATCTTGGCATCATGACCGTCATATGAGAGCAGCTGATGACCGGTCTGAAGAGCGACACCAAGCTCCAGAAGACGTTTCTGCACATAAAAGCGCTCCGTGGTGTAGTCGCACCAGGCCGAGACCACATCCTCAGGTGTCACCAGCGTGACCGGTCGGTCGGCAAGGCGGATTTTTTCCGCGATAAGGCCGCCCATATAAAAACTGTCGTCGTCATACACAAGCACCGGCCCTTGCGGTATCCGGCCTGCCATAACGTCATCGGGCGTCAGGATATTGGCCCCGGCATCGAGCGAATCAAAAGGATAAGGATGTGATCGGCCAAAACCGTCTGCCCGCCAGAAGGCGCCGGTTGCAATGACGACGTGATCGGCGCCCGTCGAGATGACGTCATCCGCGCTGAGTTCACTTTCGCGGAAGATCTCGACGTTGGCCATCTTTTCAATCTGCTGCAGACGGTAATCCCGTACCCGGCTCCATTCGCTGAGGCCTGGTAGTGCGGATTCACGGGTGATCCTTCCCCCAAGTTCCCGCGTTGCCTCTGCAAGCATGGCCCGGTAACCCCGCTGTCCGAGGGCCCGCGTCGCCTCCAGGCCGGCAGGGCCCGCTCCGACCACCAGAACCTGTGAATCGGAGCCCTTACTGGCGATGACTTCCGGGTGCCAGTTGCGTCGATACTCCTCCCCCATCGTCGGGTTCTGGGTACAGCGAATGGGAGTACCAAGCCCGTCGCCGGTGTAGCAGATGTTGCAGCCGATACATTCCCGGATATCCTCAAGACGGCCTGCTTTAATCTTATTCGGCAGGAATGGGTCCGCAATCGAGGGGCGCGCGGCACCGATAAAATCGACGATGCCCCGCCTCACCTGGGATGCCATAGTGTCGGGTGAGGTAAAACGGCCTACCGTTACAACCGGCTTCGTTGTTACTGACTTTACAAAAGACATGTGCTCCTCGAGCGACCCCTCCCTGATAAATCGTGAAACACCCATCTCCTGGTCGTAGTTGTTGATATTAATATCCCAAAGATCAGGCAACTCGGCCAGCATCTCAAGGCGGTCCCGACGCTCCTGGGTCAGTTCCAACGACTCTCCATCATCACCGCCGACCGAATAACGCACAGCAACAGCGCAGCGGTCCCCTACTGCTTCTTTGGTTTCGTCAATCAGCTCGCGAAGCAGCCGTGCCCGGTTCTCCATGGATCCGCCGTACTCATCAGTCCGAAGGTTGGTCTGTGCCGATAGAAAATGGGACAGCAGATAGCCATGGGTTGCATACACGTAAACGATGTCAAAGTCGGCCTGCTTTGCCCGGAGTGCCGCCGCGCGATGCCAGCGCCGTAGTTCACGAATATCGGATTTGTCCATTGCCCGGGTCTGATAAGGATGCCCCACCTGATTAGGAATGCTGGTCAAATCGATCGCAGTCTCGCGGGTGTAATGGTTTGCTGAGCTGGCTCCTCCAAACCAAAGCTCCACACCCGCCAGCGCGCCATGATCATGTACCGCCTGCGCCATCAACGCCTGATCTTTGATGTGATCGTCATGCCACAAGGCTGCGTTCGGATGAGGTAGGTCGTCGGAGGCAGGGTGGATGGAACACCACTCGGTACAGACAACGCCCCAGCCACCCTCTGCTTTGATGCCACGTAATGCTGCCGCCATTCTTGGTCGCAGCCATCCCATGCCGGTGCAGTGCGGTACCTGATAGAAACGGTTTTTTGCCCTCACGGGCCCGATATCGACGGGCTCGAACAAGAGGTCATGCTGAGAGTCACGCAAGGTCGAATAACTCCTGAACTTTGTAACGGTTAGGACAGCAGGGTATCCTACCAGTCTAGATTCAGTCTGCCTTGGGATTTTCGGCTCCCACAAGCCATACACCTATCGCGGGGTATCTTTTCAGAATATTTCATGAGCGTTACCCCTCAACATGAACGGCGCCGATTATTAAGGGCTCTGGCGGCCTCCGCGCTCGTGCCCCGCGTTGCCATCGCTGGCTCGCCCGCCAACCCGGATGTTGTCATCATCGGTGCCGGAGTTGCGGGGCTGGAAGCTGCGCGGACCCTGACAGAGCAGGGAATCACCTTTGTCCTCATCGATGCCAATGACCGCATCGGTGGCCGGGTACATACCAATCATTCCATCTTCGACGTTCCCTTCGATACTCACGCTCACTGGATGAGAGCGTCCCCGAACAATCCGCTGATCAGCCACGCCAGAGCTAATGGATTTGAGGTCTACAGGGATCCAGGACGGGTCGAGTACTTTGTCGGACAAAGAAAAGCGACCAGTAGCGAGCTCGCTGATCTGCACCAGACCGATGCGCTTTTCAACAGCCGGATAAAACGTTCCGCGTTGAGCAGCGCGAATGGACCTGATGACAATGCCCATACGGCACTCGGCGAAGACTTTTTTACAAAGCCCTGGGGATACACCGTTGCCTCGGAATATGGCGTCTGGGACATGGCACAGGATTCCAAAGACTGGTCGCCCAAAAGCTGGTGGAACAGCCTGGATGCGACCAGTTGGTTCTGTACCCAGGGCTATGGCTCGGTCGTGGCGCACTATGGCCGGGATATACCGGTCAGCCTGCGAACTGGCGCATCCAAGATCGACTGGGGCGGCCCGGATGTCGCCGTCACGACCTCCGCCGGCACGATACGGGCCCGGGCCGCGATCCTGACCGTTTCGGCAGGCGTGCTCGCCGCCGATCGTATCCGCTTTACTCCCACCCTGCCCGTCCAGAAGCAGCAGGCCATTCACAACATTGATATGGCATTAATGAACTACATCGGGCTGCTGTTCAAGAAAGATATTTTCGGCTTTGGCCGGGATACCTATGTGTATCAGCAGCAGGATGACGAGGCCGGGGTAGGCTACCTTACCAACACGCATGATTCCTACCTGACCTACGGATATGTGGGCGGCAGTCAGGCCAGAGCGCTGGAACGCGAATCGATGGAGACGGCAATTGCCTACGGTCTTGATGGCCTTAAAAGCATGCTGGGCAACGATATCGAAAAACAACTGATCAAGGGCTTCGCGACCGCCTGCGGCAAAGTTCCCCTGTTTGATGGTGCCTATTCGTCCGTCAGGCCGGGAAAGAGCGCCGCTCGCCGGGAACTTGGCGCGACCCTGGCCGATAAACTCTTTTTCTCCGGAGAAGCCACACACCTTTCCCAGCCAAGCACCGTCAATGGGGGTCTCGAGCGCGGCCGCGCTGCAGCCCTGCAGGCTGCTGCCTACCTGAAACGGGTCTCATAGCCTTCGCCAGAGAAATCCCCCGATCAGGCCGATACCAGCTGCCTTCATCAGCGGAACGATCACGGTACACAAACTGCCAGTGAGACTGGGGGGTGCGTGGATCCCGCTTCACGGGTTCGCCCTGCCCTACCACGGCAGGGAATAGGTTTTGACCGTGGTGTAACTCTTCATGGCCTCAATGACCCCTTCCTTGTAGCCAAGACCTGAATCTTTCACCCCGCCAAAGGGCGACATCTCGATCCGGTAACCGGGGACCTCCCATATATTCACCGTTCCCGTCTTCAGTTCTGAAACAAAGCGGGTGATGTAATCCCAGCGATTGGTGCACACCCCGGTAGAAAGGCCGAACACCGTGCCGTTATCCACCGCGATGGCATCGTCGATGTCCCTCACACGGATGATCGGGACCGGCGGGCCGAAGGTCTCTTCGACCACCAGTTCGGCGTCACGCGGCACATGGTCAAGCACCGTTGGTGAATACAGGGCGCCGCGACGCTCGTTGCCGTAAAGCAGGGTGGCGCCTTGGCTGACCGCATCATCAACACGCTTTTCGAAGAGCTGCGCCGCGGCCTCGTGAACCACAGTGCCCATATCCGTGTCAGGAAACATCGGATCCCCGTAGCGGATCTTCTGCGCTTCTCTCACAACCAATGGTGCAAATTCGTCGGCGACACGCTCTATGCAAAGCACCCGTTTGACCGCGGTGCAGCGCTGACCTGAATTCTTGGTAGCGCCCTGTGCGGCCATCACTGCCGCTTTTTCAAGGTCCGCATCCTCCATCACGATCAGCGAGGAATTGCCGCCGAGCTCCAGCACCGTGCGCCGGTAACCTGCGTGGTTCGCGATATGCTTTCCAACCGGAACGCCGCCGGTGAAAGTAATCAGTTCGATATTGGCATTGGTGATCATTTCCTCGCCGATCTCACCGGGCAATCCGGTAACCACAGAGAACATCTCCGGCGGCAATCCGGCCTCGTAAAGGACATCGGCGAGCAGCAGCGCGGTCAGTGGGGTCAGTTCGGTGGGCTTGCAGACCATGCAGTTGTTGGTTGCTATGGCCGGTGCGATCTTGTGGGCGACCATATTCATCGGGTGATTGAAGGGCGTGATGGCGGAGATCGCCTTCAGCGGATCACGCTGGGTATAAATGCGGCGCTGTTTGCCGTGGGGCGTAAGGTCGCACGAGAAAATCTCTCCATCGTCGATGATGCAAAGCTGCCCCGCCAGGCTGAACACATCAAAGGCCCGGCCCACCTCATAAAGGGAATCCTGTTTCGAGATACCCAGTTCGGCGGTAATCAGGTCCGAGATTTCGTCACGGCGTGAAGTCAGGATCTCGGCGGTGCGCAGGAGAATCTGCTGGCGCTCATAGCGGGTCAGGGTTGGGGTGTAGGATGCTGCGATATCAAAAGCCCTGGCCACATCGGCCCGGGTGGCGCAAGGCACCGTACCCACCACGCTGTTATCCCAGGGATTGAAAACCTCGATACGCTCATCACGGTCGATCTTTTCACCGCCGACCCGCAACGTCTCATGAAGCGGTGTTTCGGTTATTGAGGCGGCATCATTCATGGACTGCCCTCCAGGGCATGATTCAGCGTGTCACTGAAAATATCAAAGTTACGGCGGTCTGTCGCGCAAGCCTTCAGGCAGCGATTGACGATAAAGGGTACCCGCTGCTCGGATAATCCTCCATGTGAGCGCAAAGGATCCGTAAGACCAGACAGATCGTGCTTCTCCGGAGCGCTGCCGAGGGCATGATCACCCGTGCTGATCACGACGAGGTCTCCGATCCGGTCAGCAGGAAGCCCGAATGCTTCACACGCCTCGTCCCGCGTCAGAACCGTTTCGATTCCGGATATTTCATCGAAAGCGTCCCGGGCTCGGGCCTGATCGTTACTATCCGGAAGATACACCGTGGCGAAGCCGCCGAGGGCACCGTGGTGCACGACATAAGGGTCGGTAATCGGCAGGATCACCCTGAAGCCGGTCAATCCTGCCTCCAGCAGTAAAGGCTCAAGATAAATCACGTTCGGCTCGCCAACGGGTGCATGCTTGGCTTTCATGCCGTGATCCGCCGTCAGGGCAATTGTCGTGCCCATCGCATCGAGCCTGGCAAGATACTGGTCCATCATCGCGTAAAAGGCATTGGCAACTGGTGTACCCGGGGCATGCTTGTGCTGTATGTAATCGGTGGTCGAGAGATATATTATGTCGGGGCGCATCGATTCCATCAGTACCACGCCCGCGGCAAACACAAACTCGGAGAGCTCCGCACTGTAAACGTCCGGCACCGGCATCCCCACACGGTCAACGATGTTGTCCACGCCATGCTCAGCAAGCGTGACCTGGTCAGCGAGTTCCGAGGAAAAGCACACCGCACTTCCCCCGGCGATATCAAGTCCTACGCCAAGCAGGCGGCGCAACTTGTCTTTTGCGGTGATCACCGCAACCTTGGCACCCGCCTGGTTAAACCCCGCCAGAATGGTCGGGGCACGCAGCAGCGACGGGTCATTCATCATAACCTCGATGTCGTTATCCGTGTCGTAAAAAAAATTACCGCAGATGCCATGCTCCGCCGGCGTAACACCCGTCACAATGGAGAGGTTATTCGGGTTGGTAAAACTGGGCACGACACAGTCCGCGTAGCCGAAGGTGGCCTTTTCGCGGAGCGACGCCAGAAACGGGGCCTCGCCCGCATCGATGGCCCGCTCAATATAACCGCCCTGATCCGATCCTTCGCCGCCCGGTTCCGAGCCATCGATGCAAACGACCACCAGCGGCTGGCGGGGCCACGCATAGTCTCGTTGATTAACGGATATCATCTTGTTGTTCATGTTGGCATCAGTCTCGTCACTACCCAATTGCGCACTTTGTGCGGGTCACTCTGATCAGACAGAGGGGCTCCCGGAGGCAACCCCCATCTCGACCATCACAGTGCGCACGGCCTCAAGCGCGCCGTACATCTCGTCAACGCCAAGGCGCCCGATACAGCCCATCCGGAAACTCTCTGCGATGGTCAACTTACCCGGATAGATGACATAACCCCGCTCACTCAGGCCATCATAAAACTGCTGAAAGTCGAATCCACTGTCGGCCGGCATCTTGAAGGTCACGATAATCGGTGCCTGCAGGGCATCCGGCAACAGGGTCTCAAACCCCATCGCCCGCATCCCGGAAACCAGCACCTCGCAGTTCTCCCGGTAGCGGCCGCCTCGGCCCGCCACACTACCCTCGGCATCAAACTCATTAAGGGCCTGGTCAAAGGCCAGAATGCAGTGTGTCGGCGGTGTAAACCGCCACTGCCCATTGGCCTCCAATCCCTGCCACTGCTGGTACAGATCCAGGCACAGGCTGTCTGAATTGCCCTGGGTGGCCGTGAGGGCGGATTCCGATGCCAGGCAGAAGCCCATTCCCGGCGCACCCTCAAGACATTTGTTGCTGGAAGCCACCAGCGCATCAAACTGAATCTTTCTCGCCGACACCGAGAGCGCGCCGAAGGCGCTCATCGAATCAATCAGCAATGACCGGCCGGCAGCAGCCACGGCCTCACCCACGGCTCCGATCGGGTTCAGAATCCCTGTCGTGGTCTCGCAGTGCACGACGGCCACATGCGTAATCTTTGGATCACCAGCAAGGTACCCGGCTACCGCATCCGGGTCCACCGGTTCATCCTCCGGCCACTGCAGAACCTCTGAGACAAGGCCGTGATACTCGCAGATTGACTGCATCCGGGTGCCATAGGCACCGTTGACCAGAATCAGCACTTTTCCGGAAGACGGTACAAAATTGCTGAGCATCGCCTCAACTACAAAGGTGCCACTGCCTTGAAGCGGGACACACACGTGGGTCGTCTGTCCGTCGATGATCTCTATGAGGCGCTCGCGCACCCGGCGGTTGATATCAATAAAGCGCTGATCACGGGATCCGTAATCATGCAGCATTGCTTCCTTTACGGTCCGCGACGTTGTCAGGGGACCGGGCGTGAGCAGCCAGGGGTCCTGCCGGGGCTTTTCAGACTGGGTCACGTCAGCGCGTCTTGAGTTGCATTAAGGCTTTAACGTCTTGCACGCTCACCGGTCAGAGATGGCATCCACGGTAGAAGGTTTCAGCCGCACCGGTGCCGATACCGCTAGCCATTCCAGAGATTTTCCCGAACGAGTTCGTCCATGGTGGCCTCGATGCTCCCGCGCAGAATTCCGATCATCTCATCAATCTGGCCCCGGTCGAGAATGAGCGGCGGGGACATCACATTAAGGTGAGCAATCGGCCGCACGATTAAACCTTTTTGCTGGCAGTGCCTGGCAATCCGGCTGCCGATCTCGACCTCCGGAGCAAAGAGTTCCTTGGTCTTTTTGTCTGCAACGTTCTCGATACACATCATGAAGTGACTGCCACGTACATCACCGACGATGGGATAGTCACCCAGCGTTTTGAGCTGGGATTCAAAATAAGGCCCCACTTCCCGGACATGTCCGCAGATGTCATCGCGCTCCATGATCTCGATATTCTTGACTCCGGCCGCACAGACTACCGGGTGACCCGAGTAGGTGAATCCGTGGGTAAACATGGCACCTTCGGCCTGCGGCACGCTGATAACATCGTACATCTTTTCCGAAAGAATGGTTGCCGACAAAGGCAGATATCCCGAAGAAATACCCTTGGCACAGGTGATGACGTCGGGCACAAAGTCAAACACGGCTTCGGACGCGAAAAAGTGACCCAGCCTTCCGAATCCCGTCACAACCTCATCCGAGATATAGAGCACATCGTACTTGTCGCAGACTTCCCGGGTCCGCCGGTGATAACCTGCCGGCGGCACAATCACCCCGCCCGCTCCCATGATCGGCTCGGCGATAAAGCAGGCGACATTCTCAGCGCCAAGTTCCAGGATCTTGTTTTCAAGATCCCTGACTTTTTCATCACAGAATGCCTCCTCGCTCATGCCATCGGGACGACGGTAAGTATTCGGTGCTGGAATGTGATGCACCAGATCGGGCGCCAGATCAAATCCCTGATGATCAAAGGTCACGCCGGTCATCGACATGGCGAGATAGGTGCTGCCATGATAACCGTCGGTCCGGGCTATGATTTTTTTCTTGGCAGGCTGACCCAGACGATTGAAGTAATAATGGATGATGCGGATCGCAGAATCATTTGCCATTGATCCGCCGGTGCCGAAGAACACGTGATTGAGAGTGCCCGGAGTAAGTTCAGCCAATTTTGCGGCTAGCGTTGCCGCCGGAGGCGTGGTCAGGTGGTTGAACGTCGAGTAGTAGGGAATCTGGCGCACCTGATCGGCAATCGCCTGGGCCATCTCATCATTGCCGTAACCGATATTGACGCACCAGAGGCCGCCGATCCCGTCCATAAACCGGTTGCCGTCTGAATCGAAGACATACGCCCCCTGCGAATGGGACATCACCAGTGACCCCTCGTCTTTGAATGAGGCAAAATCTGTCCACGGATGAATATTGTGATCGCGGTCTTTTTCCCAGAGCGCCTTGGTATCGTATTTTTTCAGCGGTGCCGACATTGTTTTCTCCTCCTTAAATATTCTGATGGTTCCTTATTGCTGATTTACTAATCCTCGCGGGCACACCGGGCGGTTATGCCTCAAAGCCCTTCAGTACGTTTACTGTGTTCATGCCGACTTCTCCAATATCATATCCGCCCTCCATCACAAAGAGGGTTGGAATCGCCAGAGCGCCGATGCGTTCACCGGTCGTAAGGTAGTCCGGCGTGGTCAACTTGAAGAAACTGATCGGATCGTGTTCAAAGGTATCGACCCCTAAAGAAACCACGAGGTGCTGGGGCGAGAATTCCCCGATGTGACTTAAGGCATTATCCAGCGCCTTTCGCCACTCGCTGAAGGGTGTCCCCGGGGGCATCGGGTAATTGCGGTTATAACCCATGCCAGCGCCCAATCCCATCTCATCGGCATAGCCCAGAAAATGCGGAAAGGCGTCCTCAGGGTCACCGTGCAGTGAACAGAAGAGCACATCGTTGCGCTCGTAGAAAATATCCTGGGTGCCGTTTCCATGATGGAAATCGATATCCAGAATGGCCACGCGTTCTGCCCCGTTATCCAGCAGGTACTGGGCTGCGATCGCCGCGTTATTAAGAAAGCAGTATCCGCCGAACATATCGCGCGCTGCATGATGTCCCGGCGGGCGGCACAGCGAGAAAACCCCCTGCTCTCCGTCAGCCAATGCCTTGGCTCCGGTCAGGGCCACATCTTTGGACGCCAGCGCGGCCTCCCAGGTGCCTTCAGTAATGGAAGTCTCTGCAGCAATTGCGTAGTAGCCCAGCTTGCCTTCGATAAAACGCGGCGCCCGGCACTGCATCCGCCTTGCCGGCCAAACCGATGCCATTGCCTCACCGGCATACCCGGTCTGGTGCCACTCTACCCAGGCATTCTCCAGAAACGTCACAAAATCGGCATCGTGTATCCGCAGCACAGGATCCAGTGAAAATGTTTCAGGCGCTGCAACAGGTCCAAGTTCTGAGGCGCGAACGGCCTCGATGACCATGTCGGCACGTGAAGGACGTTCAAAGGGTTTCACCAGTTCACCGCCGTATAACTCGGTTTTCGCATCGCGCAGGCGATGCTGTTCACTGAATATCGTTTTCATTTTTTTCTCTTTGACTCTCGCCTGATCGAGTGGTTTCAGTGTTGCAGACCTTCGCTCTGAAGATGCGCCACCAACCGGCCGATGAAGCGCCAGCATCGCGTGAGCTGCGCCTCCTCCATGTACTCATCCGGCCGGTGTGCCTGCAGAATACTTCCCGGACCACAAACTACGCAAGGGACTTTGACCCTGTCGTCAAATAACCCGGCCTCTGAGCCGAAACTGATCTTGCCCGGGTCTCCCGTATCCTCCAGCAGCATCTGAACGAAGCGCACCACCGGCGCATCGGCAGGGGTATTGAGTCCCGGATAGCCCGCCAGAGCTTCGAAAACGATTGAGGTGTCCGGATCAACGGCATGCATCCTGGGCAGCAGCGCTTCTTCTGCATAATCCACGATCCGCTGAAAGTAGTGGTCGGCCGTCTCATCAGGCAGGTGCCGTACTTCGAAACGGAATTCGCAGGCGTCCGGCACGATATTCAGTGCCCGCCCGCCCTCAATGGGCCCAACATGCACCGTGCTGTGCGGGACGCGATAACCCTCGTCTATCGGACCGTGCTCATGCACCTGCGCATAGACACGACAGATGTGGCAGATCAGTTCCGCTGCGATTTCCACGGCATTGACGCCTTCCACCGGGTAGGCCGAGTGTGCAGCACGGCCCCGAATGCTGACGCGCCAGCCCTGCTTGCCCTTATGCGCGTTGACCACCTTCATGCGGGTTGGCTCCCCGATGATTCCCATGGCGGGTCTTACGGGATATCCACCAAGCACATCCAGAAGGCGACGGACACCAATACATCCGATCTCCTCGTCGTAGGAGAGCGCAATATGCACAGGCGCCAACAGCGGTTTTTCAAGCATCTGCGGAACCCGGGCAAGCACACAGGCAATAAAACCCTTCATGTCGGCCGTTCCCCGACCGAATAGAGCGCCGGCCTTTGCGGTCACCGCGAAGGGATCTGTAGACCAGTCCTGCCCGTCAACAGGAACCACATCGGTATGGCCGGACAGCATAACGCCGGAACGGTCCTCGGGCCCGACCGTTGCATACAGGTTGGCCTTGGATCCGGACTTGTCGTGTACCAGAAGACTCTCGATACCAAAACCCAGGAGATAGTCCTTTACCCAGGCAATCAGCTCCAGATTGGAATTGCGGCTGGTGGTATCAAATGCGATCAACTGCTCCAGCAGCTGATACAAAGTGGGGTCCAGCGCCGGTACACTGCTGTCAGAAGCGCTCACGGATCGCCGGGGACCCCGTAAGCCGGCGCTATCGCCGGGTTGAGTGCGCGCTCAAGATAATCATTCATCTGGGGTTCGTAGCGGACCCAGAGATCGCGAAGGTCGCCGACCGGATCATCGGGCCCGTCAACCCGAAGATCAACCAGTGGCCAGGCGTTTTCACCGGCAACCAGCAGCGCTGCAGAATGGGTAGGGCCTTCCTCTACCGCTGCCAGGGCTGTCGGCGCATCAATGCTTTTCGCCATCAGATCGAGCATCTCATTGCCGATGGAAAGGTCCGTAACATTCTGCGATGGCCTCATGGATACTGGCGGTCGTGATCGCGACTCCCGCCATTGCGGTCCGCTCACATAGGCCGACAATCGAGAAGGTCACTGCATTGTCTCGCCGGCCGCCTGTTGCCCTTGAAGGCCAAAGAAAGAATCATCCGGGTAGGGCTCAAGAATCTCCATCGTGCCTTCCCGTAACCGAGCAACATGCGTCGGCTTGCCCGCTACGATCCGCCGGTAAAACCGGGACCGAACCACGGGCGGCATAATGGCAAAGGCATCAGCGGCGCGGTAGTCGGCAATCAGCATCCGCCGGTCCCGATCCTGGGACTGATTGGGACCGCCCCCATGCACTGTCCAGATATCCATCAGGCAGACATCGCCGGCCTTGCCGACAAGGCTGTCCGCCCGGCCATCGAACTCATCAAAAAGCGTGGGGTCAGTCGACCCGATAAACCTGCCATCGCGAAAATGGGAATAACGTTCGCGGTGTGATCCCGGCACCAGACGCGCGCAGCCGTTACCCTCGTCCATGTCGTCGAGCAGCAGCAGCAGGGTAACGCCGTCATCATTGGTGTGCGGATCGAAGGGATGGTCGGCGTGATACTCCACCCGGGTATCGGCGCCGGGAAACTTGTTGTTCAGTTTGCAGTGATGAAAAAAGACGTTGGGGCCAATGAGATCTGCGAGCGCCTCAGGAAGATCACCTTCGAATAACAAGGTCTGATAGACCTCCGAGATGTCCACCGGGTTTGCCACCCGGCGCAGGCGCGGGTTGGCTGCACTGTGCCCCTGCGCCAGGTCGAACCGTGCCTTGCCATCGGGCGTGTCAAAACCGTAATTGGCATCATGCGCACGGCTCTCCTGCACCCACTGATCCAACTGTGCAAGCAGGCCGTTGCGGACCGCGTCCGGCACGAGGTTCCGCAACACCAGATAGCCCCGGGTTCTGAATTCCGATATCTGTGTCTCGCTCAACATGTCTCTTACCTCACTCGGGAATTACCGCGGTAACTTCTATCTCCGCGACCCACTCCGGTCTCGCCTTGGCGGTTTGTGCCGAGGGATCGCCGATGTGCAGGGATTCCCGGGTATCCAGATCCTGGGCAACCTGGCCGCGCAGAAACACCCAGGTACCCCGGGCAACCACCGCCTGGCAAAGATCATTATCGAGATTCTGCTCAGGATAGGTTTCCCGGGTGTTGAACGGCCGAATGCGCTCATGAATCATGTCAATTCCTCCTTCTTATATACCGTCTATCCCGGCTCAGCGAGCCGGCACAGGACCCTCTTCGGTTTTATTCCGGGTGTCGATAATGCCTCAGGCAGAGGTTACCCTATCAGACAAATCCGCCGAGCGTCTAACAAAATCGAGCGAATTTTCACAGTCGAAGTTGCGGTAAACCGCACCCAGGTGCGCAAAAGGCGGCGACTGCGCAAACAACTGAAAGGTCAGGCGATGGCCGGCGTAATCGGAGTTCAGCAGATCCCGGCAGGCCTTCGCCAGACGCGCCGCGCACAGGCGTTCATCAACTGCTGCCAGAAGTACTTCAAGATGCCTGACCGCGCCCGAACTGCTTAACGACAGACAATGAGAGCGCTACGGCGTATCCCACCCCCAGGGCAAAAACCACAGTGCCAAGACCCACTGTTCCACCCAATAACCATCCCACACATAACACCGTCAGCTCCAGCCCCGCCCTTACCCAGCCGATCGGCCTAGCTGTCAGGCGTTGCAATCCTGTCATCAAACCATCCCGAGGCCCCGGACCAAGATTGGCGGTGAGATAAAGCCCGCTACCGGCGCCGATCAGCATCACCCCCACCACCAGCTGCAGATACCGTATTGCGGAACCATCCGGGATTGTCAGTAATGGCGTCATGACATCGATGGCGACAGCGACCAGAACCGCATTGGAAAGCGTGCCAAACCCTGGGACTTCCTTTAGGGGTATCCACAACAACAGCACCGAGACGCTGACGACAAAAGTCGCAAAGCCGACACTCCAGCCCAACTGCACCGAGATTCCCTGTGCGAGAACTGTCCACGGGCTGACACCCAGACCCGACGCGATGAACATGGCCTCTCCCGTCCCGAACAGCCAGAGACCCGTGAACAGCGCTGCAACCGTCGGCCACCGCGGTGTAAACGTAAGCGGAGTATCAGCACTCCAGAGTGTCCGGGGAACACTGTGGGCCGGGCGCAGCAACCGCCGCCAGGTGGCTAAGCGCACACGTTTTCACTCATTGGCCAGAAAGAAAACGCCACGATCCGCTACGGCTTGTCGACAAGGACCAACTGGATCTCCCTCGCCACCCGTTCACCGGTTATCCGGGCGCCATGGCAGGTACAGAAATGATCGGTGGAGGTGGCCTCTCCGCAAAAGAAGAGTCTGTCCGCCACGGGTTGTGCCAGCATGGAGCGCTGATGAAACTGCCCCGGAGCACTGGTCGAATAGGCACCTCGAATAAACGAATTCCCCCGCCAGGCGGACTGGCGGTCCGATTTCACTTCGGCACGCAAATCGTTCCCGAAAACATGGCACAAGGCCTCGATCACGGTTTCCCGGGACGCAGCCGTACCGGCCTGCTCAAGCCAGTCGGCATATCTGCCCGCAACATGCCCGATGGCGCAGTTAAACCCATAAGCACCGAGACTGATCTGCATGGGCGGATATCCTGGCCGTTCGACCACAACACGCTCGGCAAGGTCATCGGGGAACACATGTCGATCGATTTCCAGACGAATGCGGTTGTAGTTACCCAACGGCAAGGCCGCGATGGCCGCCTGTTTTTCTGGCGGCAGTTCGGGCACGAAGCGGATGTCGCTCGAACTCAATACACCTGTCGATACCGTAATCACCGCACACTTCGCCTGAATCTGTCCCCTGGCTGTTTCCACGGTGACGCCTGACTGACCCCAACTCACCGCCGTCGCCGCTGTGTTCAGCGAAACGGGAACATGTGCCCCCCATCGACTGACCAAAGTGCCATAGCCGTCGACGACGGGCCAGTTCTCTTCGGTGTCGTGGTAACTGATAAGGTCCCCGATCGAGATCTGATCCACATCCGATGATGTGTTGAGCGTATCGAAATAATCGAGATATTCTGTCCAGGGGTCTTCCCGCTCAACCGTATCCAGAACCGACTGGTCCCGACCTTGTGACCACGCTGCGGCAACGGCTGCTTCACGCGCTTCCATGGCCTGAAACCCAGCCGCGACCTCGGCATCATTGAGCCAGCGATCATTCCGATAAAAAGCGGAAAGTCCATAACCTTCCCGTCGCTGGTACCGCACACCAAGCGCATCGGCGGTTTCGACAAAAGGGTTCAGGCTGGCCGAATGCATCCAGTGACAGCCCAGATCAAAAGGCGTGCCGTCGGGCATGATCTCTGTGTAGGCCCGGCCGCCGACGTGGCTGTCCGCTTCCAGCACTACCGACGTGAGTCCTCCGGCAGTCAGGGCCTGTACTGAAGCCAGGCCCGCGGCCCCGGCACCAATCACGACCACATCGACGAAGGCGCTCATGGGTCTTTGTGAGACGGGTCTGCCACAGGGCCTCCTGGATCAGGGCAGAGGCGACGCCGCGGCACGCTTAATCAGCACTTTGGCTTCGCGGGCAAAGGACCGGGAACTGATCTCCGCCAAACGGCGCCCCATCTTCATAGTTCAGATCCGGGAAAAAGGGTGATGTCTTTCCCGGCCTGGCAACAAACCGGGCATCGTCGCCGACCCACCGGACTGCAACAACTCTCCGGCGCTGGCTCGACGGATTTGCGGCTGCACCATGCAGCGTTTTGAAGTGGAATGCGATGGCATCACCGGGCTGGGTTGACCAGCTCCGGATATCCAGGCCTTCGCGGTCGGTTTCGATGTCCGGGACGGTGTCGAATGAATCCAGCGAGTACAGATCAGTACCGTCAAAGCGCATGGGCTTGAAATCTCTACCCCACTGGTGAGAACCCACAACATACTCGACACTACGCTCGCGAGGTACCGGATCAACGGGCACCCAGAAACTGACCGACTGGGCGCCGTCAACAATGTAGTAGGGCTGATCCTGATGCCAGGGCGTTTCCACAGTGTTGCCGGGCTCCTTGACAAGAATATGATCATGAAACATGCGGGCCGTTGCAGAACGCATCAATTGGGCTGCGAACCGGGCCATAGGCGACTCCACCACCAGGGCGCGGTATCCCGCAAAATCCGGCCAGACACAGTAATCCTGGAAGAATTCGCATCCATCTCCTTCGTCCGGGCGATAGGTGCGCTCGCGCCAGCTTGGCTTTTGCTTGTTCTCTTCAATGGCGGCGCGCACACCGTCGACCCAGGGCGTGAAAATATCCCGAAGCACCACCACCCCGTCTTTATCGAAGGCCTCAACCACTTCATCCGGCAGACGGCCGGGTTTCTTGCTGTTCATAAACCGGTCACGTTTTCAGGCCAGCGTCGGATAATGGGCTGAAAGCACGGTGGAAACACCGTCGTCCACCTTATCATTGCCCCCAGTCATGGACTTTGCGTTTCCCGCATGATTGTCTGAAAAACCTGTGTCATTTATTCTTCTGCTCTGAAAGCGCTGCCTGTCGTATCGTGGGGGGCAGGCGCCACCGTGTGCAGATGTTCTTGAGCGGCGCGCACCGACGGGAACCGCATCAGTATAGGCGTGATCACAAAACAATCAACCAGGAAGTTTATGCGCACTTTGGGTTCCCGTCTGACCACTGTCCGTTGTGCAACCGCGCTGACCGCATCGGGCTGGCAGAACAATTGCGTGGTTGAATTTGACGCATCCGGCCGAATTCAAAGCGTTCGTCAAGATACGGCCTCGGCGGTCGATCTTTGTCTTGATGGGGTCGTCATTGCCGGCATACCCAATCTGCACTCCCATGCCCATCAGAAGGCCATTGCTGGATTAACCGAGCATCGAGTTTCGGGGCAGGATGACTTCTGGGGGTGGCGCGAACTGATGTATCGCACCAACGCCATGCTGGATCCACAACAGCTGCAGGTGATCGCCCGGTATCTCTATATCGACATGCTGCAAAAAGGATATACGTCCGTAGCCGAGTTCCACTACCTGCATCATCAGCCTGATGGCACACCCTATTTTGACCGCAGCGAGATGTCTGCACGGCTTCTTGGTGCCGCCTCCGAGGCCGGTATTGCGATCACCCTGCTTCCCGTTCTCTACTGTCGAGGCGGTTTCAGGGATGAGCCTGTGCAGCATGCCCAGCGTCGCTTCAGTAATAGCCCGGATGACTATCTCAAACTGCTCGAGGGCTGCCATTCGCTGTGCGCTCAGGATCCCGACCGATCACTCGGTTTTGCCGCCCATTCGCTGCGCGCCGTTTCTCCGAAGGATATCTGCGCCGTGATCGAGGACGCAGGGGAACTGCTCGACAACGCCCCGGTCCATATCCACGTGGCTGAACAGATGCGCGAAGTCAACGACTGCCTGGCCGTTAATAGGGCAAGGCCGGTCGCCTGGCTGTACGATCAATGCGAGGTCACGGATCGTTGGTGTCTGATTCACGCGACCCATGTTGACCCCGATGAGCAAGTGCTGCTCGCGAAGAGCGGAGTCACCGTAGGGCTTTGCCCTACTACGGAGGCAAACCTTGGAGACGGCATCTTCCCCGCGTCAGAACTGATGGCGAGCGAGGGCTGTTTTGGGATCGGGTCGGACAGTCAGGTGTGCACCTCTCCTGCTGAGGAGCTCCGGCTGCTCGAATACAGTCAGCGCCTCAGTCTGCAGAGGCGGACGGTGCTGGTGCCGGATGGCGCCGGGAGCAACGGCCGTGCACTGGCTACCGCAGCGATCACTGGCGGAAACCGTGCCCAGGGCGAGCATGTCTGCGGACTTCAGCCCGGAGCGAGAGGTGATCTGGTTGAGATCGCGTCCGATCACACCGAATTTTCCGGACGTACGCCGGATCAGATTCTGGACACCTGGATCTTTTCCGGGCCAGACAACCCCGTGCAAAACGTGGTTGTCGGAGGAAAACATGTTGTTCATGATGGCGTGCATCCCCTTATGGAAAGAGCATCGGCATCGTACCGGCAAATGGTCGAGACGTTCAATCTGGCCTAACAAACAAAAGACAGGGAAGGGCCGTGCAGACATTCCATCTTCTTCCGGCCAGCCTGAG
>DCXP01000078.1:22469-52651 GCA_002327725.1 Proteobacteria bacterium UBA2133 | reverse complement strand
AACTACGGCAGATCGGGGCACAAATCTGTCGGATTGCGCTCTTGGCGGATGTATGGGAGCAGATTCAAAACAGTCGCGGGCGCCTTCAGGCGGTGCTACGGCGGGGCTACCCGCGTATGGTTTCAGTACCGGGTTCGGCCAACCTGCGCGGGTGCTGTGGAACGATCCTGCAAGCGGCGTGATGCGCCATGCAGACGCAGGTTACGAAGACGCCATCGATTGCGCCCGAACCCACAAGCTGAATCTGCCGAGTATCAGCTCCTGAGACCCAGATAAGGACAGGACTGTGTTATTTAGCCCTGCAGATCGGCGGCCAGGGCTTGCTGAACGTCAGTGCCAATCTCGACCTGATTAGAGTACTCCCGGTGGTCGATACCAAAATGTACCGGCGCGCCGCTTTTAAAGCCGGCGATATCCGCAGCGGATAACTCAAACCGTAAAAAGTGCACAGCGGAGGTCTTGTCGTCCGTCTCGCGTTCAAGGTCCTCGTCCGCAACCGGCCGGATGCGCTCGTTCCCATCCACCGTGAGCCAGATTGCCTTTTCAACCCCGAGCAGACGGGACAAGGCTTCACGACGCTCTGCAGCCTCGGGATACTCCAGCATGAATGTGGCCTTGAGGTTGGAGCCGTCCGGAATGAGCGGATTGTAGGCATCCAGTTCTTCCTGAATCTGGTCCGCTTCAAAGATGCGCTCGATACGAAGCATTTCCTGAACCTGGTACTGCATGGTCAGGGCATCCTCAAAATAAAGCGTCGCGTTCGGGCCGATCGCCACACGCCGGTGGGCCTTATGCGCCAACACGCGGGCCCGGAAATCCGGCCTCTCCACCGAATAGGCTTCAAGGGAAAAGAGGTCGTTACGCGATAACTTCTTCATAGGGTTTTCAATAGAAAAACTCAGATTCCGTAGGCTTTTCGAAGCAGGCTGATCGGGTGTTCCGCTGTACTGCCGTCACCGACACCGTTCGCCAGGTGATTGCCTGCGATCGGGCAATCGCTGCCATAGTGGTCGGGCTGGTTTTTCCTGATCGCATTAACGACGGGCCTGCCGATTCTCATGGCTTTGTCGAAGGTCTCAGCCTTCACGCCATAAGTGCCGTCGTGACCAGAACAGCGCTCAATCATGGTCACCTCCGTATCCGGGATGAGTTTCAGCAGGTCGCGCGTTTTCGGGCCCACATTCTGCACCCGCTGATGGCACGAGGCATGGTAAACCACTGAACCCAGTGCAGTCACAAATTCTGTATTGAGGAGTCCCTCGCTGTGACGCAGCATGAGGTACTCAAAGGGATCAAAGAAGGCATCGGCGACCGTGCGCACCTCGGGGTCATCCGCAAACAGCAGCGGCAATTCCTTCCGGAACATCAGCACACACGAAGGCACCAGCGCAACGAGGTCCCAGCCGTCATCAACGCATTTGGCGAGCGGCGGGATGTTCTCCTCCTTTGCCTTCTTGACAGAGACAAGATCTCCCAGTTCGAGTTTGGGCATGCCGCAGCAGCGTTCCTTCTCGGCAATCGTCACAGGGATCTTGCTGTGTTCCAGAACCGATACCAGGTCTTCTCCCACCCCGGGGTCGTTCCGGTTGCCGTAACAGGTGGCAAACAGGGCCACCTTGCCCCGTGTCCGCGCGGTCGGTTTGGCGTCGGCTTTATCCAGCGATGTGAGGCTCGCCATCCTCTTGCGCAAGGGTCGGGATGCATAGCGGGGAATGCGGGCCTGCTGGTGAATGCCCGCCGCTTTATGCAGCGTCTTGCGCAGGGGCGCTGAGCGGTTTGCCGCATTGACCGCAATCGATATACCCGGAATTCCCGCCGTCTTGCCGACGAGATCGGTACTCGTCAGTAACTTGTCACGGATGGACGCACCGCTCCGGGCAAAACGAACCGCTTTGGCCCGCAGCATCAGGTGCGGGAAATCGATATTCCATTCGTGTGGCGGAACGTAAGGGCATTTGGTCATGTAACACAGATCACAGAGGTAGCATTGATCAACCACCTTCCAGTAATCCTTCTTGTCGACGCCATCGACTTCCATCATCTCGGATTCGTCCACCAGATCGAAGAGCGTCGGAAAACTGTCACACAACGATACGCAGCGCCGGCAGCCATGGCAATGATCAAAGACGCGCTCCAGCTCCGACATCAGCTTTGCTTCGTCGTTGAAGTCTGCGCTTTGCCAGTCGATCGGATGCCGGACCGGCGCCTCAAGGCTGCCTTCGGTCGTTTTTCCCATGATTCCTTCGGTTTAACGCAAACGGGAGGCGACTTGGCGCCTCCCGTTCAGCACCATCAAAGCGACGGTCAGTCGTCCAGGGAATCCAGCGCTTTCTGGAAGCGGTTGGCATGGGACCGTTCCGCTTTGCCCAGTGTCTCGAACCAGTCGGCGATTTCGCCAAAGCCTTCTTCGCGCGCGGTCTTGGCCATGCCGGGATACATGTCGGTGTACTCGTGAGTCTCTCCTGCGACTGCTGCCTTGAGGTTGTCACTGGTACCGCCGATCGGCAATCCGGTGGCCGGGTCGCCTGTCTCCTCGAGGTATTCCAGATGCCCGTGTGCGTGCCCGGTTTCACCCTCGGCGGTCGAACGGAACACGGCGGCGACGTCGTTATACCCTTCGACGTCGGCTTTGGCGGCGAAGTAAAGGTAGCGCCGGTTTGCCTGGGATTCCCCGGCAAACGCGTCCTTGAGGTTTTGTTCAGTCTTGGAATCTTTAAGAGCCATCAGGTTTCTCCTTCAGTTTTTATGGACTATGCAACAGCGTTGGTCAAAGCACTGTGGGCATTACTTTAAGGCCGGATCTACAATATGTATAATCGTTTATTATTATTACTTTGATCGGTATTATCTATTACCAAAAATGAACATTCGCGACCTTGAATACCTTGTCGCCGTGAGTGAAACCCTGCACTTCGGACAGGCTGCCCGGCGCTGTTTCGTCAGTCAGCCTACCCTTTCAGGGCAGATTCACAAACTGGAGCAGGAATTGGGCGCCACCCTTTTTGAGCGGACCAACCGCAGTGTGCACGTCACCCCGATCGGACAGAAGATCATCGGCCACGCCCGGCAGATACTTGAACAGGCCGAAGTAATTCGCAGCCTGGGAAACACCCAGAACGATCCGCTGGCGGGTCCGCTTCGGATCGGTGCAATCCACACGCTCAGCCCCTATCTGGTGCCGCTCTTCATGCTGGAACTTCAGCATCAGCATCCGGAGCTCTCGCTCGAACTCACCGAGGCCACGACGGATCAACTGATCATCAAGCTCCGTGAACATCAGTTGGACGGGGCGTTGCTTGCCACCCCTCCCCCCGGCGAGGATCTCGATGAAATTCGGCTTTTCAAAGAGCCCTTCTGGCTGGCCCACCCACGGGATCATCACTACTACAACAAAGACGAGGTATCGCTTTCTGATCTTAAGGATGAAAAAGTCCTGCTGTTATCTCAAGAGCACTGCCTCTCGGAGCAGATCATCAACGCCTGCAAGATCGACAGCCGGGATGTCAGTAATCCGATACCTCGGCTGAACGCATCCAGCCTCGAGACGCTCGTGCAACTCGTGGGAATGGGTCTCGGCGTCACCCTGGTACCGGCACTTTCGGTGCACGGCGGGCGTCTCGCTACCGACAGGGTCATCCTGCGGGAAGTCAGGATTCCTGATGCCTTCCGTGAGGTCCGCCTGGTCTATCGCACCACTTTTCCGAGGGAGGCGGCACTCAAGGTGTTCTCGGATATCATCTGCGGCGTGTTACCCAACACGGTAACATAACCGCTGAGTTCAGGCATCCAAAATACCCGGGCCAGCGGCCTCAAGGTAGAGTTGAACCTGGCGGGTGCGTAGCGGGCCCGGCAAAAGTCCCGTATAGCTGATTTTTTCGGAATTTCGACTTTATTTTTGAGCCTGTTTGTGCAATCTTAGGGGCGTCAAGGGCTCATCCTTGCAATTAAATCCATTACAAACACCAGGAGGATAACCAATGCTTACGGTTAAATTACGCCGAGGGTTCGCTGCGCTGCTCATAGGCACCTTTTTCTCGCACACCTCGCTAGCTGTCGAATCAAAAGATCCCATCATCCTGACGCTCCACGACTGGACCGGCCAGTTGATCAACACGGAGCTAATGGGTCGTATCCTGGAAAACATGGGCTACAACGTGAAATACCAGCAAGCCGACTACATCGCACAGTTTGCAGGACTTGAGTCGGGAGACCTGCATATTGCAATGGAAATGTGGGAAACCACCGGCAAACAGGCGATGGAGGCCAGCCTGAAAACCGGGGATACCGTCGATCTCGGAGAGACCGGGATGAACGCGATCGAAGAATGGTGGTATCCCATGTACATGAAGGAAAAATGCCCGGGCCTCCCCGACTGGGAAGCATTAAACGACTGTGCGGAAGCGTTTTCAACGCCCGAAACGGCACCTCGCGGGAGATATCTGGGCGGGCCTGTAACCTGGGCTGGCTTTGACGACGAGCGGGTAGAGGCGCTGGGACTCGACTATGAGGTGGTCCATGCCGGTACCGACGCCGCACTGTTCGCCGAGCTGGAATCAGCTTATCAGCGCAAGGCCCCCTGGCTGGGCTGGGTGTACACGCCCCATTGGGCAACCGTGAAATTCGAGGGCGAGTTCGTAGATTTCCCACCCTACAGTGATGCCTGCTATGAAGATCCTAAAGTCGGTTTGAACCCGAATATGGCATACGACTGCGGCAAACCTCGTGGTTGGATCAAGAAGGTCGGCTGGAAAGGCGGCGAAGCCAAATGGCCCTGCGCATACCAGGCTGTTCGCAACTTCCAGATCGATAATGCTGCCGTCGGCCAGTTGATCGTGGAGGCAGACCTTGAGGGCAAGAAAATTGCTGATGTGGTAACGGCCTGGCTGGATGCCAACAAGGCAACCTGGGAGCCATGGACTCAGTGTAACTAGAGTCACCTGCCCCAATCAGGGATCCTGGACAGTAACGGGTGGTCCGCAACAGACCACCCGTTACCTTTTTCCATCTCTTTATCGGCTGTTCACCTGAGCGTAGTCAAGGCAATGTCGAAAGCAACACCGGCGTTACATCTTCGCAGCATCTGGAAGGTTTTTGGTGACGATGCTGCCGCTTTTCTTGACCGAACCGCCAAGGCACCGTCGGACGCCGATCTGAAAGACGCTGGCTTGATTGCAGCCGTGCGCGACGCCACCCTTGAGATCCAGCATGGCGAGATTTTCGTCATCATGGGACTTTCCGGGTCCGGCAAATCGACTCTGGTTCGATGCATGAGCCGATTGATTGAACCCACTACCGGAGAACTGATGTTTGACGGCCGCGATCTCCTCGCCGCCTCCGAGGATGAACTTATCGAGATGCGTCGACACAAGATGGGCATGGTGTTTCAGCATTTTGCGCTGTTGCCCCATCTGTCAGTGCTCGGTAACGTCGCTTTCCCGCTAGAGATTCAGGGTGTCGACAAGAAAACCCGGGGGCAAAGGGCCGCAGAGATGATCGATCTGGTTGGCCTGTCTGGAAGAGAGGAATACTATCCACGTGAACTGTCGGGCGGCCAGCAGCAGCGTGTCGGTATTGCACGATCCCTGGCGGTGGAACCCGATATTTGGTTTCTTGATGAGCCATTTTCCGCCCTGGATCCTCTTATCCGGCGGGAGATGCAGGATGAATTTCTTAGACTGCAGGGCCTGCTGCACAAGACGATTGTGTTCATCACCCACGATTTTGACGAGGCCATCCGTCTGGCTGACCGGATAGCCATCATGAAAGATGGGGCCATCATTCAGACCGGGGCACCTGAAGATCTCATCCTGAATCCCGCAACAGAGTACGTGGCCGAATTCACACGGGATGTCCCGCGCGCCAAAGTCTTTTCGGCCCGGATGGTCATGAGACCGGTGAAACCGGATGAGAGAGAGACGCTTCGCGAGACGCAGAAACACAACGCCAAAGTCCAGGAATTCGCGGACCACGCTGTCAATTCCGAAAGCCGGATCGGTGTTGTTGACGACGCGGGATCAGTCATTGGAGTGATTGATCGGCAATCGGTCCTTAATGTGCTAGTTGGCAGAGAACCTGCCAGACCGCACTGAATATGCATTCAATACGGAGCTCTGCAGCTCCTGTTACATACCGCTGGGGCTTCTGGCTCCTATTAACCGCAATCACCTGCCTCGGCACCCTGGTGTTCCTGTATGAGGAACAGGTGCCTTACCTGGTGAAATATCCCCGCGACTGGATTATCCCTCTCCGATTCTGGATCAGCGACGTTATGCAATGGCTGATCAAAGAGTTTGACCTTGGCCTGTTTACCTTTAAGGAACTCACCCGCTCAATAGCCTGGGTGCTTGAGTGGCCCTTGTCCGTCGCCAATAGCCTGCTCGCAACCGGATTCACATTCTCGACTGAACCGGGTGCTCCAGTCATCCTGCCACCTGCTCCCTGGATCGCCATTGTCAGCATCGTCGGTCTGCTCGCCTTTCACCTGTCGGGACTCCGCCTCACACTGCTGGTCACAGGCTGTTTTCTGTACCTGGTTATTTTTGGCCAGTGGCAAAGCGCCATGATCACTTTGAGTTCAATCGTTATTGCCGTTCCGCTCGGAGCAAGCATCGGTTTTGTGCTGGGTATAGCGGCCTACCGGCACCCGCTATTGGAACGGGTACTCACTCCGGTGCTCGACCTTATGCAGACCGTACCCGTGTTTGCATATCTGGTGCCGGTTCTTTTTCTTTTTGGGTTCGGACCGGTTGCAGCGATGATCGCGACCATGATCTACGCAACGCCTCCAATGGTCAGGGTGACCATCCTGTCGCTACGGCAGATACCAGAGGACTTGGTTGAGTACGGCAATATGGCCGGATGCACCCGCAGGCAATTACTGGGAAAAATTCAGATTCCCGTCGCCCGAAAGTCGCTCATGGTCGGCGTTAATCAGGTCATTATGCTTTCTTTGAACATGGTCATCATCGCGTCCATGATCGGGGCCGGGGGCCTGGGTTTCGATGTGCTGAGTTCTCTTCGCAGACTCGCTATCGGAGATGGCCTTGAGGCCGGTCTTGCAATCACGCTGCTCGCGATCGCCCTTGATCGTCTGGGACAGGCATATACGGATCGCTCCCAACAATCTGGACGGTCGCAGAAACCCGGGTTTCTGCGCGGTACCCATCTCGGCGCTCTGGTTATTTTCATACTCCTGGCATCCTGGCTGGCAGGTCATTTCTTCCCAGCACTTGCCGTTTTCCCGGAGTCGCTGCAGATAACGACAAGCGATTTCTGGGATGCAATGGTCAAGTGGATCAATATTCACTTTTTTGATCAGCTTGAGGCGGTTAAGACTTTTGTGCTGATCAACATCATGATGCCGATGAAACGCTTCCTGCTGAAGGCCCCCTGGGTAGCTATCGTAGCGCTGATTGCCCTGATCGGGTTTCGACTGGGTCATTTCCGGCTGGCGCTGCTGGGAGCAGTGCTCACCTTATTCCTCGCGGTGACCGGACTGTGGGCCAAGGCGATGATCACGGTTTATCTGTGCGGTGTTTCGGTTCTGTTCGCCGGGTGTATCGGAATTCCCGCAGGCATCCTGGCAGCTGCGCACCCGAGCATAAACCGCGTGACCCAGGTGGCCATTGATACCCTTCAGACCCTGCCGTCGTTCGTCTATCTGATACCCGTTGTCATGCTATTCAGGGTGGGCGATTTTGCCGCCATGTTGGCCGTGATCGCCTACTCTCTGGCCCCTGCTGTCCGCTATACCATTCTGGGAATTCAGCAGGTTCCTTCGCATCTGATTGAGGCGGCGCGGGCGATTGGCTGCACCCGGTCACAGATTCGATGGCGCATAGAACTGCCCATCGCGCTGCCGCAGATCATGCTCGGAATCAACCAGACGATTATGATGGCGCTTTCCATGCTGGTGATTACGGCACTGGTGGGTACACGAGACCTCGGACAGGAGGTCTACATCGCCCTCACCAAAGCGGATACGGGTCGCGGGATTGTCGCCGGTATCGGCGTCGCCTGTATTGCCATCGTAGCCGATCGCCTGATCAGCCAGTGGGCACGGAAGAAGCGAGTGGAATTCGGGCTGCAACCTTAAGAAAACCGTGGATCTGCGTTATGAGCAATACCTCTGAACACCAAATCCGGCAGCTGGACTTGTGGAAAGGCCCTCTCACCATTGAACCGATCGGCGGAGGCATTACCAATCGCAATTTCGTGGTTAGCGATCAGGGGCGCAAATTTTTTGTGCGTATGGGCAACGATATTCCGCTGCATGGCGTCATGCGCTTTAATGAGTTGCAGGCCAGTCGTGCTGGGGCAAACGCCGGCCTGTCGCCCGCCGTGGTGCACCATGCGCCGGGTATTCTGGTGCTTGATTTTGTTGAGGGGAAAACACTTACGGAAGAGGACGTCAGACAGGATACTTATCTGGAGCAGATTGTCCCGATGCTGCACACCTGTCACCACGAACTGGCGCAGCAGGTCCGGGGGCCGGCACTGATCTTCTGGGTGTTCCATGTCATACGTGATTACATGGCGACGCTCAGAGATGACGACAGCCGAATGCGCGATGCCTTGCCAGCGCTCCTGGCCAAAAGCTGCGCACTTGAAAAGGCCGTGGGAGCCGTGAATCTCGTCTACGGGCATAATGACCTTCTGGCCGCAAACTTCATCGATGACGGCAAGCGGCTGTGGCTGATCGACTGGGATTATGCCGGCTATAACAGCCCGCTCTTTGACCTGGCCAATCTGGCATCGAACAACGGGCTTTCCCCTGATCAGGAAGACTGGCTGCTGGCACGTTATTTCGGTTCTGCGGTCTCAGGTAAAACCCGGCGCGCTTTCGAGGCCATGAAGTGTGCATCTTTACTGAGAGAAAGCCTGTGGAGCATGGTCTCCGAGATTCACTCCGGGATCGATTTCGACTTCGTGGAATATACCCGCGAGAATCTTGAGCGCTTCGATCAGCAGTGGAGAAGCTTTGACGCTGCGAAGCGCTGAACAGCGGCGGATTCCATACATCCTGTCGCCATTTCCGAATTAAGCTCCCAGACATCATGAACCTGCCACGACACGCCCAGGTGGTGATCATCGGTGGAGGTATTGTCGGATGCGCCACCGCATACCACCTGACGAAACTCGGGTACAAGGATGTCCTGCTGCTGGAACGTCATCAGCTGACCAGTGGCAGCACCTGGCACGCCGCCGGGCTGGTGGGGCAACTGCGTACCCAGGCCGGCATCACCCAGCTGCTCGGTGATTCCGTCGCATTGTATGACCGCCTCGAAGCCGAGACCGGGCTTTCTACCGGATGGAAAATGAATGGCGGGCTGCGCCTCGCCTGCAATGAAGCGAGGCTGACTGAGATTGCGCGTCAGGCAACGACAGCCCGCAGTTTCGGCCTGGAGATGCACCTGCTCACCCCGTCCGAAGCCAGGGATCTGTGGCCGCTGATGGATATCAGTGATGTCATCGGCGCGGCATTCTTGCCCTCGGATGGCCAGGCCAGCCCATCGGATATCACCCAGGCGCTGGCCAAAGGCGCACGCGATGGTGGCGCGACCATCCTCGAAGGAGCTCGCGTCACCGATGTACGAAATGAAAACAAGCGGGTAACCGGGGTCGATACTCCGGAGGGACCTGTCGACTGCGAGATTCTGGTCAACTGTGCCGGACAATGGGCCCGGGAGGTCGGACAGTTAGCCGGGGTGAATGTGCCGCTGGTATCGGTCCAGCATCAGTACCTCATCACCGAGCCTATTGACGGTGTCACCCCCGATCTGCCCACGCTTCGGGACCCGGACCGCCTCACCTACTACAAGGAAGAAGTCGGCGGCCTCGTCATGGGAGGTTACGAAGCAGATCCTGTCGGCTGGGCGCCGCACGGTTTTCCTGAGAATTTTGCCTTTAGCCTGCTCGATTCCGACTGGGACCATTTTGAACAACTGATGGCGCTGGCACTGCCCCGGGTCCCTGCGCTTGCCCACGCCGGGGTCAAGGAACTGCTCAACGGACCCGAAAGCTTTACTCCGGACGGCAACTTTATCCTCGGTGAAGCACCGGAACTTGCCGGCTTCTACGTTGCAGCCGGCTTCAACGCTTTCGGCATTGCCGGGGGCGGTGGCGCCGGGCAGGCGCTTGCGCAATGGATTGCCGGCGGAGAACCTCCTTACGACCTGTGGCCTGTTGACATCCGCCGCTTCGGAAAGCCGCACCAGGACATCCGCTGGGTCCGCGAGCGCACCCATGAGATGTACGGCAAACACTACACCATTGCGTGGCCACATGAAGAACACCAGTCGGGCAGGCCGTTTCGCCGCTCGCCGCTGTACCGGGAACTCAAAAACCGCGGCGCCTGCTTCGGTGAAAAACTCGGATGGGAGCGCCCCAACTGGTTTGCCCCCGAAGGTATCGAACCCGAAGATGAATATTCCTTTGGTCAGCAGAACTGGCTTTGTTACTCCGGCGAGGAGCATCGGGCGGCCCGCGAGGCTGTCGCGGTGTTTGACCAGACCTCCTTCGGCAAGTTTGTGGTGCAGGGAGCCGACAGCGCCCAGGCATTGGAGTGGGTTTGCGCCAACCGGATTGACCGGCCGGTGGGATCAGTGATCTACACCCAACTGCTGAACAGCCGCGGCGGCATCGAAAGCGACCTGACGGTAACGCGGCTGGCCCCGGATCGTTTTTATCTTGTTACCGGAACAGGATTCGTCACCCACGACTTCCACTGGATCGGCAGGAACCTGCCCGGCGGGCTCGATGCGGCGATTACGGATCAGACCGACCGCTTCGCGGTGCTTTCAGTCATGGGGCCGCGATCGCGTGAGTTGCTGGCCCGCGCGGCAGCAGACCAGGTTGACGATGCCGCCCTGCCCTTTGCTGCCGCACGGCAACTTCGTGTGGGGACAACGTCAGTGACCGCAATACGACTGACCTATGTTGGTGAGTTGGGCTATGAACTGCACGTCCCGGTTGATGAGGCGCTCACCGTATATCAGGCACTGATGTCTGCCGGCGCTGACCTTGGCATCCGGAACGCCGGATACCGCGCGATTGAAAGCCTGAGACTGGAAAAAGGCTACCGGGCATGGAGCTCTGACTTGTCGCCCGACCATACCCCGCTCGAAGCCGGGCTGGCCTGGGCCGTAAAACTCAACTGTGAAACCGATTTTCTGGGCAGGGCCGCCCTGCTCCAGCAGCAGGGCCAGGGCCTGAAAAAACAACTCGCATGCTTTACGGCTGATGACAACAATGTGAACCTGATTGGGCGTGAAACCCTGTATCGGAACGAACAGCGCGTCGGCTGGCTGACCAGCGCCGGCTACGGACATACCGTTGATTGTCCCATCGGCTTTGGCTATGTGCGCAACCCCGATGGGATCGACCAGGACTACCTTGAACGCGGTGATTACAGCCTTGAAGTCGCCGGGGTCAGGGTCCCCTGCACCATTCACTTCAAACCGTTGTACGATCCCGCCATGTCGCGCGTACGAAACTGAAGCGGCGGTTGTATAGTTCGCGATAGCCCCGCGCTGCCATTCGCGCCATCCTCTCCGGCTGACGTCCATGCAACTTGACCCCCAGATGATTGCGGTGATGAAAAAGCGCGCGGTCCTTGCCAGCAGGCCGGATGATCCTGCGGCACTTCCCATTGAGGCGGTTCGAAAAGCCTACAACGCAGAGCGGGCCTGGTGGAACGCAATCAAGCCTGAGATGGGCAGTGTCTCGGAACTCGCAGTCACGGGCCCGGTCCGGGATATCCCCATCCGGATCTACTGTCCACAGGATGCCGATGAGGGACCAACGCTCCTGTACCTGCACGGTGGCGGCTGGGTGGTCGGCAATCTTGATACCCACGACCGTGTGATGCGCCTGCTGGCTGAGTTCTCCGGGGCCCGGGTGGTGGGCGTAGACTACGCTCTCGCTCCGGAATACCGGTTTCCCGTCGCTATCAACGAGGCATTGGCTGTGATCAACTGGCTCAGGGTCCAGGGCGAAGATCACGGGCTAGACGCTTCACGTCTGGGCCTTGGCGGCGATTCCGCCGGCGCCAACATGGCGGTTGCCGCTACCCAGCTGTGTCACCAGCAAAACGCCGGCATGATTCAGTTTCTTCTGCTTTACTACGGCACCTACGGTTTAACCGAATCGCAATCGTGGCAGCAATACGGTAACGCCGAGTATGAGTTTACGCCTGAAGAAAGCGAGTTCTACCTGGCCAGTTACCTTGCCAGTGATCAGGACAAAACCGATTCCCGCTTCAAGGTCTTAAGTGGCAATATCGACCTGCTGCCGATGGCTTTCATCGGTGCTGCGGAGTGTGACCCGCTACGGGATGACTCAATAGCCCTCCACAAGGCGATGCAGGCGGCAGGCAGGCAGGCCATCCTCAAGATCTACCCGGGTGTGCTGCACAGTTTCATCCACTACAGCCGTATGCTGGATAAAGCCACTGAAGCACTGCGTGACGGCGCCAGTGCATTGAAGACGGCACTCACGGCTCCTTAAAAGTCTCCAGTATCGAATCACTGAGATTCCTGGACATAAAGATCTCCCAGGAATCACCGACTTCATCAGAAGAGAACGCCGGCACGAGCGGTAAGGTATCAAGAATCGTCGGGTTGTCAGATAAACACTCCACGAGTGACAACACCACCGTAGGGATCGTGTGATAACCACTTTTGTTCGGCGTAAACCCGCCTGTTCCAACCTCTTTTGCACAAGGACTCTCGGATTTCCAGACCCCTATCGCTACGCTGTTCCTATCCACAAGCCTGAAGCCTTTGTCTTCAGAGAGTCTCGCCATCATGGTCCCATGATCTCCCGCAATAATCAGGATCGCACCCGGATCAACTTCGGAAATTATCTCCAGAATCTCCTCGAAAATTTCCACAGCAAACGCACTACGCGCTATGAATCGGTCTCGATATTTCTGCCAATGGCGTGGATTATTCTGGTCATGCCTCGGTGCGGCATGCCCTACCGGTTTATACGTGTAAATGACTGAAAAATGCGGTCCCGAAGCCTCGGCAGATTCCCGTATGTGGTCCTCCATAGCGGAATACCACATTTGGGCGAGTGCATTTCTATCCGGTCCGGTATCACCTTTGTCACGACCCCACCACTCACCCAAGATTTCTGCAAAAGATGGCATCTCCCGGTAGGCGCCCAGCACACTACAAACCCCAAACCCCACGAGCCTGCCTCGAAGTCCATCGCCCTGATCTCGGCATAGTGAAGACTTGCTTAACGGTGGACGCATCTGGGTCAGGTACTTATCAACATAGGGGCCCAACACACCCCTCCATTCCCGCCCGTGAAACCCCGTTGTGATGTGATAACCGTTAGAGCGAAAGATGCGGATTAACGGACTGGGTTTCCTGCCCCGGAAATAATCGTCCTCGAGAGTCGCCTCCGCCATATCGAGCCACAAAAACCGATATATGGACGGCTTGGTAGGCGCATCATCCTGTAATGTCACGCCCTCCGGTATGTAAAAGTGTTTTTGAAGAAAAGGGTGATAAGTCGCACTGCCCTGGCCAAAAAACACGTCCGCTACCGGCCCCGGAAGGAGTGCGTCGTACAGGAGCACATAGAAGTTGGGTTTCTTGTTAAAGCGGATATCCTTTAACTCGGGAATTCGTTCAGTGAGTTCCTCAAGATTCTCGTTAATCTCCCGCTCCTGGCCAAACTTTATCGCCGAATAGGGCGCCGCCACAAAAAGAAGCCCTACCGCCAAAGTTAACATTAGAGAGGGATACTTTTTAGACCCATTCCAGCGCAAAAAAAAGATGAGCAGTAGTAAAAAAATCAGCAACTGACACCCAAGACGAACTGGCCCTGACAAACTGAAATAGAGTTCAAGATACTCAAGCTTGAGAAACACCAGTGAGAACGTAATGCTTCCCGCTAAAACAATATTTCCCAGAATCGAATGCAAGCGAAACGCAATAAGGGCGCAAATGAAGATCGGCACTCCGCAGATGAGAATCCAATAAATGGGAATAAATCGGAAGGGTTCTGCTTTGACCCGCTCTGCGAGCAACAGAAAAGTTTCGGCGAAGAACGCGAGCGGAAGCAGGAAAGCCGCAAAAGCGCTCCATACAAGAAATGGCCCAAAAGCAGATCGATCCATAGCCTATTTCCTCATGAAGAGCGGAACTCCAAAGAATGCTCTGGCTCCAGCTGGCCATTTCGTTTCATCAGGTAAAGGTGGCGTTCGCTGCCGGCAATGGATTCCCGTCTTTCGACCATGAAGTATTTACTGAATGCCGACTCAAATCCCGCCTGATCGTAATCATTGAAGATATCCTCCCGCGTGGTCAGCATTCGGATGACCTGCGAATCGGTCTTGGGCACAAATTCAATGATCAGCCGTTTTCCAATCTGAGAGAAAAACGATGCGATCTGCTCAAGCGGCACGTTATTCCCGATCGCAAGATGGTGGACCAGCGCCAAGGCCATGATCAGGTCACATTGCGCACGCTGGATCAGCGAATCTCTTTCCGCATTCGCCCATCCTATCGCCGGAGCCGGTGCGCCCAGGTCCTGAAGCAACGGCAGGATGTTCGCTGCAGAACTTCCTGCCCTTACCTGAAGATAATTTCTCTCAACTGCGACCGGATCAATGTCCTGCGAGACAACGAGTTCCGCATGCTCAGCGGCAATTCGGCTGAATTCGCCCGTGTTGGCGCCAAGATCATGGATGATAGTCAAAGGACCTTCAACTTCGGCGAGGAATTTCGCGACGAGGTCCCGCTTTGAGGCCGTCGCGTCATCCGTGTAGTTGGTCTCGTTATAGTAGTTGGCCCATTGTGTGTCGGACGCGGACAATTGCAACTTTCTCACGGCCGTGGCGAGACTCTCAACGATGCCTTGAAGCCCACTTTTGGAGATCTTCTTCGAACTGGCGCCGGCTTTGGATTTCTTGCGGGCGGGGGCCTCCGACGCGATATCCGAATAACTCGATTGAAGCTTTGCATGCAGATGAACATGGGTTTGAAGTCCCATGCTCAAACGCGTGCGTTGTGGCAGTAACTTACTGGCAAGATCGAGCGGTATCCCGTCGATATGCGTGACCAGCAACTTTCCCAGATTGATGTCAACGTGCGCCATCAGGGCCAGTGGTGCGAGAAAGTGCTGGCAGAACTGACGATACGCAGCCCACGGCTGACCCTCTTGATAGAAAGCAAAAGAAAGTGTGTCAATGAAAACCGGTTTGCCATCTACAAACTGTACGTTGTAGGCGGAAGCATCCTTAAGACTGAATCCAAGCTTCAGGGCGATCGTTTGAACCCGTAGCGTGAGCATGGCGGCGTCCTGGAGTTGACTGAAACACCACTCATACGGATAGGAAATGTACTTAAGCTGTAGCGGGCGCAAGATGCGATGACAGACATCCGTCCTCGGAATGTCAGTATCGGTGACATCCTCATGTTCGAGGAGATACCCCTTGTCAATTAATACCTGGTACAGCCCCGAATCAATGAAACGATCAAAATCACCGGCACCCGCTCTATTTACCTGTCGATAAATAAAGTTTTCGTGTTTAAAGATGAAGCCGCAAGGATCACGAAAAGAAGAAGTTATGGACTCCACTTGGCCCCTACAGGAAATTTTCGGTGGCCGCCATATCTAAAATCATATCGAAACCCGCGTCCGCTTAGAACTTGGAATCTGATTCTTCGTCGGTATCGAAACCCTCTTCCTCAGTGAGACTCTTTGACTCAGCCTTGCCGAAAAAGCCTTTGATTTTGTACCAGTAGGTTTTCATCACGACTGCTGCGGCGGCGAGCGCGGCGATCAATCCCTGCAGAATAATACTTCCCGTACCGGGATCGAGATAAGCGAAGGCTGAAATCGGGAACATGATTCCCGCCATGGTGAGAATGATTTTCAAGAGAATAACGTCCTGCTGTGAGGTTTCGCGCCCATTTTAACTCCGCTTCCGCCTCTCACCAATTAGCTCCTGGCAGCAATCGAGAGAATCCGATGCATCTCGCGGATCACGGGCTTTTCGATCAGCTTGCCGTCAACCACGACCAGCCCGGTGTTTGCCTCCTCAAAGGCAGCGAGGACTTTCCTGGCCCGGGCAATCTCCTCAGCGCACGGGGTGAATACCGCATTGAGATCTGCGATCTGCTTGGGATGGATCGCGCCCTTGCCACTGAAACCGAGATCCCTGGCCTGCCGGGCTGCGACCTTCATGCCTTCCAGGTCCTCAAGGTCGAGATACGGAACATCCACCGCATCGACGCCGGCGCTGGCCGCCGCGTGCACCACCCGCGAGCGCGCGTAGAGCAGCGGCTCCCAGGCATTTTTGCACCGAAGATCCGCTGCCATATCCACACCACCGAAAAACAGGGCATCTATGCGCGGACTGGCCCGGGCAATGTCGAAGACCGCTTCAAGGCCGGCATTCATCTCGATAATGATGTGCAGGCGGGTATCGTGACCGCGCTCGGTCAGCAGGTCATCGAGCCAGATCACTTCATCCGGTGAGACGACCTTGGGCAGCATCAGTGCCGGCGGCGGTGTGTCCGACCGGAGTATCGCCTGGACATCATCAAGACCCGCGGCAGAGCGCAGGCAGTTGATACGGACGATGCGCTCCACACCATCGTCGGCCTGCGGCGCGGCAAAGAGCGCCATGGTCTTGTCCCGGGCTTCATCCTTATCGTGCGGTGCGATACCGTCCTCGAGTTCGACACACACGATGTCTGCACCGCTCACAAGCGCCTTGGGATACAACTCAGGCCTCAAACCCGGAGCAAAAATGAAACTTCTTCGGGGCTGGACCGGCTTCTGGTTTTCTTTGGTCACGATGGGATCTCGCGGGCACTATCAATAGGAGCGGGGCAAACCCAGAATATGCTCGCCGAGATAGCTCAAAATAAGATTGGTGGAAATGGGCGCAACCTGGTACAGCCGTGCCTCGCGGAACTTGCGCTCAACATCGTATTCCTCGGCGAAGCCAAATCCGCCGTGGGTCTGTACACACATCTCGGCGGCAGCCCAGGATGCCTCGGCGCAGAGCATTTTTGCAAGGTTCGCTTCCTCGCCCGGGTTTTCACCTGCATCATAAAGGCGAACCGCTTCACGCAGCACCAGCTCTGCTGAACGCATCTGGGCATACGCCCGGGCGATCGGAAACTGCACCCCTTGGTTCTGGCCAATCGGCCGTCCGAACACCGAGCGCTCTACCGCATAGGCAGTGGCTTTTTGAATAAACCACTTCGCGTCACCGATACACTCCGCCGCAATCAGAATCCGCTCCGCATTCATGCCGGACAAAATGTAGCGAAACCCCCTACCTTCCTCTCCGATCAGGTTTTCTACCGGAACCTGCATATCATCAAAAAAGATTTCCGTGGTCGCGTGATTCATCATCGTGCGGATGGGTCGGATGGTCAGTGTCCCGTCGCGGGCCTCGCGCATATCCACCAGAAGCACCGACAGCCCGTCGGTCTTCTTTTCGACCTCGTCCCGGGGTGTGGTGCGGCACAGCAGGATCATGAGATCTGAATACTCGGCGCGGGAGGTCCAGATCTTCTGGCCGTTCACGATGTAATGATCATCGATGCGCTCTGCCATGGTCCGTAGCGCTGTGGTATCGGTACCGCTGGTCGGCTCGGTCACGCCGAAAGCCTGCAGCCGCAGTTCACCGCGGGCGATCGCCGGCAGATATTTTTCCTTCTGGTTCTCGGACCCATGGCGCAAAAGCGTACCCATGGTGTACATCTGTGCGTGACACGCGCCCGCATTACCGCCCGACCGGTGAATTTCCTCGAGAATCGCGGCTCCGGCTGAGAGCGCCAGACCCGAGCCTTCATACGATTCCGGGATCAGCGCGCCCAGAAAGCCGGCCTCGGTCAACGCCTCGACAAACTCGCCGGGATACGCCTGCTCGCGATCACACCGGCGCCAGTATTCGCCCGGAAAATCCTCACACAAGCGGGAGACACTCTCGCGGATCTCAGGGTGGTCGAGTTGGTAAGTAGGCGCTTTGATGCTCATGGATGATCGGCCGAAGTGCCGGTGATGTTAGGCGGAGAACTCCTTGCGGATTGACCGGCCGTGCTGATCCAGCACCGGAACCGCCGTTGGCCGCCCACCATCGGTCACGACCGGCAGATCAGCCATGCTGACCTCGACACCATCGAAGTCTGCCACCTGATTGCGGATGAGCGCATGGTCCGACAGATCCGCGACGCTGCTGAGGTGGCCGTTCGCAATCTGCGCGTTATCCAGCAGCTGTGTGATCTCATCAATATCGTAACGGCCAAATACCGCATTGATGATCTCGTCCATCACATCCCGATGCCTGACACGCTCGGTGTTGTTCACGAAGCGCTCGTCTCGCCGCAACTCGGGCTGGCCCAATACGGCATCACAGAAGATGCACCACTCGCGGTCACTCTGTATCGCAATCAGGATCTGCTCCCCGCCTTTCACCCGGTAGGCGCCATAAGGGGCAATCAGCGCATGGGTCAGACCCATGCGCTCAGGCGCACCACCCAGGTAACGGTGGGCGAGCAGCGGGAAGTTCATGAAATCCGCCATCACATCGAACATCGCGATGGAAATATCGATCCCGGCGCCGGTGCGCCCGCGCTGGATCAGCGCCCTCAGGATCGAGGAGAACGCCGTCTGTCCAGAGGCAATATCACAAATGGAAATGCCGACACGTGCGGGTTGTTCCCGGGTGCCGTTGATCGCACAGATACCGCTTTCGGCCTGAACAAGAAAGTCATAGGCTTTTTTTTGCGCACCGGGGCCGGAGGAGCCATAGCCGTTGATCTCGCAGGTAATGAGCCCGGGATTATCTTCGCGCAGCGCATCACCGCCGAAACCGCGGCGCGCAAGCGCGCCGGGGGCGAGATTGTGCAGGAACACATCCGCGCCTTTGAGCATCGAGCGCAGCAGTTTTTCGTCATCGTCCGTGTTGAGGTCGATGACGACCGACTCCTTGCCGCGATTTAACCAGGAGAAGAATACGCTGTTGCCATTGGCGCCGCGATCATATCCTCGCGCGAAGTCTCCCTCTTTGCGCTCTACCTTGATCACGCGGGCGCCGGCGTCCGCCAGCATCAGTCCGCAGTATGGTGCGGCGACTGCCTGCTCCATGGAAACCACAAGCAAACCGGACAGTTCCTGATCCAGACCCATGTTCAATGATGCATTGATGAAAGAGAAAACTGAATCTACGGGATATCAAAGCAAAAAGCGATCTCTACCGAACTGCAGAAACAGGTCCACGCCAACTCGATCGCTCCTCAAACTGCCCGGATGAACCTTCTCAGATCACGACGGGTAAAGGACTTATCCTAATTCCAGAATCCGGCGCGGACCGTCGCATTACGGTCACCGTCAGGAACCTTGGCCGTCAGTGAAGTCCCCGTCTCCCAGTGTGTGCGGTTGACCATGGCAATCGTTACGTTGCTGTCGAAGTCGGGCGACCAGGTCGAGGACGAAACGTGCCCCACGACATTACCGTCACTATCCTGCAACGGCCAGGGATGGTAAATCGCAGGCACCGCGGAACCATCCATCTCCAGTGCGCGGATCTGTTTTGACGGGGTACTCAACTTCGACAGCGCTGCGTGCCCAAGAAAACCATCCACGGTATCAAGGTTACAGTATTTGCCAAGGCCTGCCTCAAAAGGCGTATGCGCCGGCGTAATATCACTGCCAAAAGACAGAAGGCCTGCCTCGATCCGCTCAATCAGATTCGGACACCCGGCCCGTACATCAAGGTCCTCGCCGGCAGCAAACAGCGCATCCCAAAGGGCTTCGCCATACTGGCTGCCGTCCAGATATAACTCAAAGCCGCCCTGGTGGGACCAGCCCGAGCGGGCGATGATCATGTCCTGCCCCTGGAAGTTGATCGTCTTGTGTCTGAAAAAACGCGTACTGACGATGTCTTCGCCAAAGACCCGGGCCACCAGTTCATCCGCCTTCGGTCCCTGGATCGCAAGCGGCGAAACATCCGGCTCGAATACCTTGACATCAAGATCGGCTGCCGCCGCAAGGCCCTTGCAGTACAGCAGCATCTCGGAATCAGCGAGCGACAGCCAGAAGCGGTTCTGTTCGAGTCGTATCGCCACCGGGTCGTTCATCATCCGACCCGATACATCCACCATAGGCATGTAGTAGCACTGGTCATCCTGCATCCGTGACAGATCACGCGGCGTGGTCATCTGCACAAGTCGCAGCGCATCGGGCCCCACAACCTCAACCTGTCGCTCGCAGGAGACATCCCAGACCTGAACGGCAGACTTCAGGTGCCGGTAGTCTTCTTCCGGCGTGGTATAGAAAGATGCGAGCAGCATGTGGTTATACACCGTATACGCCTTAACGCCTGCCGCATTAACACGGCTGGAGAACGGCGTTCTGCGTACGCGAATCGAAGGCGTCAGGTAAGGCATCGACATGGCTTGGACTTTGCTAGCGGTATCTTCGCCGCAAATCATAGCGAAGCACCACAACTTTGCAAGCCGGGCAACCGGCAGTGCGAACACAGTCCAACTGATCATTGTTCCGGCGATGCAGCTGATCTTGGACTCGACTCAAGCCTTGGGGTATCCACCATTGTTGCGCACAGAGCAGTCTTGATCCTATAAACTGTCGCCCTTCGCCGATCAGGATTATTGTCCGATAAGTTCAGAACTATTGTGGAACACCACGCTGATGACTGACCCTTATACAGAACTCACAAAACGCATCGGCGCCGGTGAACTGATCCTGGTTGACGGAGCCACCGGTACGGAAATCGAGCGCCGCGGCGTACCTCAGCTTGAGAACGCATGGAACGGCGGCGGCGCATTGAGCCACCCCGGTATCGTGCGCCAGGTTCATCAGGACTATATCGATGCCGGCGCTCAAGTCATTATCAGCAACACTTTCGCCACCTCCCGGCACGCCCTGCGTGATGCCGGGGTTGAAAACGACTTTGAAGCTCTCAATCGTAGAGGTGTCGAACTGGCAGTAGAGGCGAGAGACCAGTCCGACCAGCCGGGCATCGTCGTTGCCGGGGGCATTTCCTACTGGAGCTGGACCGGTGATAAACCGGCACTCGATAACCTGAAAGCGAGCGTTTCACGCCAGGCTGAAATCATGCAGTCCGCGGGGGCCGATCTCCTGATGCTGGAGATGATGGTCGACATCGACCGCATGCGGGTAACGCTTGAGGCAGCGCTCGACACGGGACTGCCGGTCTGGGTCGGGATCACCTGCAGGATTGATGACGAGGGCACCGTGTGCCTGGGAAACGGCGAGCCGCTTCGGCTCGCACTTGAGGCACTCAGGCCTTACCCGGTTCCCCTGCTCAGCATCATGCACACGGAAGTGGAACTGATCGATGACTGTCTTGAGGCCCTGGGCAGTCAGTGGTCGGGCTGGACCGGCGTCTATGCGCACAGCCAGGGCGACCGGAGCCAGGCACGGACCCGACACGCGTGGGCGTTCGATGGGGTGATCTCGCCAGAGGCCTACTGCGATGCTTCAGATCAATGGCGCGCGCGGGGCATCAACATACTGGGCTGCTGCTGTGGCCTCGGCGTCGCCCATATCGCAACCCTCGCCCGGCATCTGACCGTCTGATTCCGGGTCGCCAGCGGGCCAAACCACTTAATCAGCCGGTTTCGGCTTCAAGTCCTGCAGCGGCAATGCCGCCCAGCGCCGCCGCTTCATCATTGTCTGAGGTATCGCCGGAGATACCCACTGCCCCGAGCAGTCCGCCCGATGCATCACGCACCAGCACACCCCCCGGCACCGGTACCATATCGCCTCCGGCGAGGCCGTTTATCGCCTGAATGAAATAGGCCTGCTGTTCCGCCCGGTTCATCAGAGCGCGGGTACCCATGCCGAGTGCGATCGCCGCATTGGCCTTGCCATGGGCGATCCGGGCGCGCATGACACTGACGCCGTCTTCAGAAGCCGCAGCAACGATCGATCCACGGACATCGAGCACGACGACGCTGACCGGCTTGAGATTCAACTTGCGCGCCTTTGCCAGCGCGCCATCTATCAGGGTTCTGGCCTGATCCAAGGTTATCGACACTGTCTTCTCCACACTGAAGTTGTCTTTCGTTTCCTTAAATGCTCAACGCGCTGCAGCTTCCAGGGCTTTGGGCAGCGCTTGCGCAAAAAGCGCAAGATCCTGCGGATACCCCGCCGAAACGCGAATACAGCGGTTCAGCGGAGCCACTCCCGGCATCCGTACAAAAATGCCCTGGGCCACGAGATTATCCAGCACCGCCTTGGCGAAATCCCCGTCACGGCCACAGTCGATGGCCACAAAATTCGTCGCCGAAGCCAGGGCGTCAAGCCCGTTATCCGATGCAATCTGATACAACCGTTGGCGGGCGTCCTCGACCTTGGCAATCACGTTATCGAGATGCTGCGAATCCTTAAGCGCTGCAATACACGCAGCCTGGGCAACACATCCCAGCCCGAAATGATTGCGAATCTTGTTGAACTCGTTAATCAGTTCAGGTTCGCCAATTGCATAGCCCACGCGGATACCGGCTAGTCCATAGGCCTTGGAAAACGTGCGAAACCGCAATACCCGACTATCAAACGGATCGATCCGGGGCATGACACCATCCGGGGCAAATTCCCCATAGGCCTCGTCGAGCACCAGCAACGAGCCGTCGGGTATCTCGTCGACCATCGCCTCGACAACATCCGCCTGCCACCACGTGCCCATGGGATTATCGGGATTGGCGAGGTAGACGAGTTTGGGATTGTGGAGCTTAGCAGCCTCGATCAACGCCTCGGCATCTTCGCGATCATCCCGGTACGGCACGGTGACCAGTTCCCCGCCGTAGCCGGCAACATGAAAATTAAAGGTCGGATAAGCCCCTGCTGAGGTGACGACCTTGTTACCCGGGCCCACAAAAAGCCGCACCAGATAGCCAAAGAGGCCGTCGATACCCTCCCCGACCATGATGTGTTCCGGGCCAAGGCCATGGTGCTCTGCCAGCGCGCGGCGAAGTTCGAAGAACTCGGGGTCGCCGTATTTCCACGCCTGCGCACCCATCTCAGCAATGACCTGGGTGACTTTGGCAGAAGGGCCAAACACATTTTCATTGGCCCCGATCCGCGCCGCGAATGCTTTTTCGAGGATTCGCTCCTGCGCTTCGGGCCCGACAAACGGCACCGTGGCAGGCAATCCTTTGGCAATCGAGGTTATCCGGTATTCAGGCATCAGAACATTCTGGCACAGAAGTCAACAATGCAACGCGCCCAACGTGCAGATCAGCAGACCCCCATCCATCCAGTGCAGCGTTGTTTTATTGAGCGAACTCGGCCTCGCTGCGGTGGCATTCAATGACGTGGTTGCCGGTTAATTTCCGCTCCGGCGGGGTCTCTTCGTCACAGGTACCTTCAATTGCCAGGGGGCATCGGTCGAAGAACGGACAGCCCTTCTCGGTCAGCGTCACGACGCGGTCGATACCGGCCTGGGCTTCCTGCGTCTGCATGGTTTGTTCGAGCCAGCCTACCCGAAGCTCGGGAACAGAGCTGATCAGAAGCCGTGTATAGGGGTGATACGGTGGAGAGAGCACCGCATCGGTTGTGCCTCTCTCGACAACCCGACCGGCATAGAGCACCACAATCTCATCGGCAAACGAAGCAACGGTCGAAAGATCATGACTGATGAATACAAAAGAGACGCCGGTCTTCTTGCGCAGTCTCTTGAGCAATTGGATAACGTTGGCGCCGACAATGGAATCGAGCGCTGAGATGACCTCATCGCACAGCAGTACCTCGGGTGATGCCGCCAGTGCCCGGGCCAGATTGATACGCTGCTTCTGACCGCCGGAAAGCTCTTCCGGATACCGTCCGGCAAACTCCTGAGGCAACTCCACCATCTGCAGCAGTTCGCCGATACGACGGCGTTTTTCTTCCCCTTTTAGGCCAAGATAGAACTCCAGCGGACGTCCCAGAATGTGGTCGATGCGCTGGCGCGGATTAAGCGCGGTATCCGCCATCTGGAAAACGAACTGTATTTTCTGAAGTTCGTCGCGCTTGCGTTGCTCTAGCGCGGGCTTGAGTTGCTCGCCATCGAGCAGCACCTGTCCTTCGGCTGCGGGCAAAAGACCTGCCATCACCCGGGCCAGGGTTGACTTGCCGCAGCCTGATTCACCGATGATGCCGACACTGTGTCCCCGTTCAATGGCGACATTGACGTCGCGCAAGACGGTTATTGAAGGAACGCCTCCCTGAGTCCTGCCGTAACCCGCGAGGATATCTTTCACCTCAAGCGCCGGCGCTTCGCGACGATGCTCGCCGCTGGTTTCATCGCCCTGGCCTGCGGCGGGTGGTGGACGCACAGCATGCATGAGCCGGCGGGTGTAGTCGTGACTCGGCTTTTCGACGACCTGCTCCGCGGTGCCGTACTCCTGAATCTCTCCCGCGTACAACACCACGATATGATCAGCGATCTGCGCCACCACCGATAGATCGTGGGTCACATAAATCGCAGCCGCGCCTTCCTGTTTGATAACAGATTTGAAGGCTTTCAGCACCTCGATCTGCGTCGTAACATCAAGTGCAGTCGTAGGTTCATCTAGCACAAGGAGATCGGGCTTTCCGCACAAGGCTGTCGCTGCCATCAGGCGCTGCAGTTGTCCACCAGATACCTGGTGGGGATAACGTTTGCCGAGTCTGTCAGGATCCGGCAATTCCAACGCCCGGTACAGCGTCTCGGCCCGTGCATCAGCTTCTTCCTGAGTCAGGATGCCGTGCAACACGCAGGTCTCTGTCACCTGCTCCCCGATAGTCAGCGCCGGGTTGAAGGTCGCCGCGGCGCTTTGCGCAAGATAGGCAACGCGCTGACCACGCAGACTGCGCAACTGATCGGAATCCATGCTGATAACATCTTCGCCCTCAAGACGTACTTCTCCTCCTGTGAACTCAAGCCCGGGCTTGGTGTATCCCAGGGAAGACAGTGCAATAGTCGTCTTGCCGGAACCCGATTCACCGATCAGCGCGACGACTTCGCCACGATCGACAGTGAAACTGACTCCCTTAACGATGGGCGTCAACTCATCATCGTCATTGCGCGCACTGATCCGAAGATTATCGACTTCCAACAACTCGCTCATGAGATCATTCTCTTGGCAAGCTTGCCGCCGGTAGCCGCGGAGATATCATCCACAATCATGTTCACCGAGATTGTGAGCGTCGCGATGGCGAGCGCCGGCATCAGCGGGGCCACCGATCCATAGACGAGTCCGGAAAGGTTTTCTTTCACCATGCTGCCCCAATCGGACATCGGCGGTTGCACGCCGAGGCCAAGAAAACTTAAGGAGGAGATAAACAGGATCACCCATACAAAACGCAGCCCGAAGTCGGTCGCCAGCGGCATCGCGATATTCGGCAACACTTCCCGGGTAATGATCCACCAGAGCCCCTCGCCTCGAACCTTGGCCGCCTCGACAAAGTCACTGACAATGACTTCCTGACCCAAAGATCGCGCGATACGGAAGACACTCGCAGCGTAAATGAAGCCGGCAATAATGATCAGCCAGAAAATTCCAGGACTATCAAGCGCCGCGATCAACACCAGAGCAAACATGATCGAGGGAATCGAAAGCAGTGCATCATTAACGCGACTGAGGGACATGTCCAACGCTTTGCTACCTACCGCTGCCGCAATGCCCAACGTTACGCCAATGAGATAAGCCAGAAGCGTCGCCAGAAACGAGATTCCGATCGTGGTACGGGCACCAAAAAGAATTCGCGATAGCGTATCCCGGCCCAGATAGTCACTGCCGAGCAAGACAATCTTGCTTGGCGGCTGAAAGTCCGTGTCGGGGTACATCTCGTCACTGCCCGGCACGATGAAAAGTTCCTCGTCCAGGATATCGGCCTCATGATAGGGCGCAATCATCGGCCCAATCGCCACAATAATCGCCCAGAAAATCAACACAGAGACACCGATCTTGCCCGGCCAACTGAGTCTGATCTTTCGTTTGGGCGGCGCGTCCGGCAGCTCTTCGAACTGTGTCGAGGGACCGGTTTCCTGTTGTGATTCAGACATGCTCAGGCGTTCCCTTACTTGGGATGGCGCAATCTGGGATTGGACAGAATCGACGCTATATCAGCAATAAAGATCAACACGATATAGGTGGCACAGAAAATCATGGCACAGGCCTGTACCAAGGGCATATCCCGCATCAGAACCGCCTCAATCATGAGTTTGGCAAGACCGGGGTACGAGAATATCTGCTCAACCACCACAACGCCGCCGACGAGCCAGGCGAGATTCAGCGCAATCACATTAACGATCGGTCCCACCGCATTAAACAGGGCATGACGGAGGATAATTCTCTTTCGCGGCACCCCTTTCAGGATCGCCATCTCAATATAGGGCGAACTCATCACGTTGAGCACGGTCGCCCTTGTCATTCGGATAATCTGGGACGACACCAGAATCACCAACGTCAATATAGGCATCGCCAGGGTCTTGATCAGTACCCAGCCGGTTTCATCTCCCCTGAGAAAAACAATGGAGGGTAGCCAACCCAGGCCCACAGCAAAAATCAATACCAATGCCGTGGCAACCAGAAAGTCCGGCACCGAGATCAGGTTCAGCGTGGCAAAGGTGATCGACCGATCCAGCCTGGTGCCGGGGTGCATCGCGGCAATAAGCCCGAGGAACAAGGAGACTGGAATAGCGATCCCTGCTACCAACAGGGTGAGGCGAGCGGTGTTGTAGACACGTGGTCCCAGCATCTCCACGATTGGCGTGCCAAGACCCGCTCCAAGCCCTGCTTTAGAGATACCCAGATCTCCCATCGCAACGTTCTGTAACCAAACCAAGTATTGCTGGATAGGAGGCTTATCGAGACCTAATTTAGCCCTTAAGGCCGCGGTACTCTCCGGCGTCGCCATCTGCCCCAAAATAATCTGCGCGACATCGCCCGGCAGAAGATTCGTCCCGATGAAAATCAGTATGGACACTACCCATAGTGTCACGAGACTGATTCCAAACCGACCGAGGATCGCGCGCCAGAGCATATGCAGTAATTATTAGAGAAAAAACAAAGTACCTAAACTAAGGGGTTCGCACGTCGCCGTGCGAACCCCTCCTAAACAACACAACGAAGAGTGGTTTAACCCGTCTTCCAGATGAACTCGGCCCAGCCGTTGCCACCGAACTGACCCAATGGGCAGTTTGAGAAGCCCTGAACCTGCGGGTTGTGGCCATCGATAATATTGGTATGCGCCGGAATAACCATACCGCTTTGGGTGGACACCAGTTTCTGCATCTCGCAATGCATCTCGTGACGCTTGCCCGGATCGGTTTCTGCAAGAGAATCCTTCAACAACACGCCCATGCGGTCGCTGTTCCAGAAAGTGTCGTTCCAGTTGCCATTGGGGCCAAACTGAATCGCCATCATCGCGTTGGCCGTCGGGCGCATGTTCCAGGTCACCACGTTCAGCGGCTCTTTCATCCACACCGCGCCCCAGTATCCATCGGTCGGCACCCTTTTGAGTTTCAGGTTAAAGCCGATCTTCTTGAGGTTGGCCTGCATGAGGAGGCACGCTTCTTCAATGAAGCCGATGACAGGCGCGACATACAGTTCTGCTTCTGAATAGCCGGATTTGTTGAGGTGATACTTTGCCTTGTCAGGGTCATACGGAATCTGCGGCAGTTCATGGCAGTGATCCGCGCCATAGGACACGTTGATCGGGTGGTCATTACCCACAGTACCTTGGCCCCTAAGGAACTTGCGAACAATGCGCTCGCGATCCTGGATATAACGGAAACCCTGGACCAGGTCATCGTTGTCGCCCGGTGCAGTGTTCTTCAGGCAGCAGATACCTCCATAAAGGCCTGACGGGATCGAAAGAACTGACTTACCCGCGGCTTCAATCTTCTTGATGTGCCTCGCGTTCATCAGGGTCGCCATGTCAACGCTACCCGCCAGCAACGCGTTCAGTCTGGCGTCTGGATCCGTGATCGCCGTAATCTCCATACCGTCCAGCCACTGGCCGGTATCACGCCAGTAGTTGTTGTTACGTGAGTGTTCGGACTTCACGCCGGCCTGGAATGAATCCAGAGTGTAGGGGCCTGTGCCGCCTTCCCACCAGTTGTGGGTATTGGCTTTCACGATCTTGGCCTGGGGTTGCGTCAACTTGACCGGCATATCTGCGTCAGGTGACGACAGATTGAGCTTCACCGTATAATTATCAAGCGCTCTCCATTCGATGACGTTCGAAAAGAACGACTTGATCGAAGACGGTGAGCCGGAAGCGATATGGCGGTTCATACTGTAGACGACATCTTTCGCCGTCAGTTCGCCACCACCATGAAACTCCACGCCCTTGCGGATCTTGAAAGTGTACTGAGTGGCATTGTCGTTGACGCTCCACTCTTCTGCCAGTTCCGGGTGCAGGCTCATGTCGTCCCAGACCTGAATGAGCCCGTTGTACATGCAGTTGGCCCGGGTGTAGTCGATAGTCGACGTACCCAGGATCGGATCCAATGTGTCATCGGGTCCGTGCAGGTTCGATGCAAATATCACTGAACCGCCACGGGTCGGGCTTGCGGCCAAGGCACTGGCCGAACTCAGCAAACTGCCTGCAGTCGTTGCCGTGATGCCCAGGGCGCCCATGGCTGCCAGGAATTCGCGGCGGTTGACGTGGCCGTCACGATACATCTGTTGAAACGTTTTTACTTCTTTCATTACCTTTGGTCCTCCGGTGAAAAAAGGGCTTTCTGTTACATTTCGCCAACAACGGTTGTCGGCTGTTTATGCAAAACCGCGTTTCGGGGCGACTTTGCCCAGAAAGCGTTGCACTCAGTGAAACATATGCGTAGTGCTCCGTCAACAGTCGCTGTCGCATCTAACTAAACAGATCTATCTACCTGCTTTGCCGAAGATTTCTCTCAGGATATGCGCCTGTTTGACGCAATCGCATAAATACGCCAAAACTCGCGGAAATTAGGCTTCGACACTGATACCGAGCGGGTTCACGCGCGTGTTCCGCGAAGACCGGGCGAATTGCGAAGCGTACTATGGGTGGAAAACTGACCCTTGCGTAAACTATGCTTATGAACATCGACAAAAAAAGGCCGATCGGGTTAGCCCTTTTTCTCGGGGGACTGTCGGGCATTGTTTTGATTCTGGTCAGTCAGTCACTCAGCGCTGGATGTCCGTGCAATTACACACCCGCGACACTGATTCAAGTCATCAGTGCAGACACCCTTTTGCTCGATGTCGCCGACGTTGAGGAGACTGTGCAGATCGCCGGTATCCGCGTACCCCGACTTGAATCCCAGTCCGAATCAGGTGAAGCCTGGTGTAAGAACGAAGGGGAAAAAGCGATCCAGGCACGGGAGTACACCGCGCTACTCTTATCCCGGGCTTCCGAGATTTCAATCGACGAGCAAGAACGAAAGGACTCAGGAAACCTATCGGCGCTGGTCTACATCGACAATATCAGTCTCGGCCAGGAACTGCTCTACAAATATCTCGCGGTAGAAACCGGGGAAATGTCCAACTGGTGCCCTTAAAGATGATTATGAAATTCGCAACGGCAGACCTTTTTGATTACTACGCAGATGAGCTTCAAATCTGTGAGCCGATCTTCTTTGACTTTGGTGGAAATAACAATTTCTTCGGCCCCATTCGGACGCTGAAAATTTTTGAGAGTTTTGCGCTGACCAAGTCCACCCTGGCATCCGATGGCGAGGGTCACATCCTCGTGATCGATGGCGGCGGATCGTTGCGGTGTGCCATGCTGGGTGACAAACTCGCGCAACTCGCTATTGATCATGGCTGGAGTGGAGTACTGATCAACGGCTGCGTGCGGGACAGCGCCGCGATCTCGGCCTTGCCTATTGGCGTCAAAGCGCTTGCCACCAATCCGACACGCCCCTGCATGCAGGGTGAAGGCCAGCTCGATGTTGCGGTACGGTTTGCCGGTGTTACCTTCCACCCGGGACATTTTTTGTATGCGGATGCTGATGGCGTTGTGTTGAGTCAGCGTAACCTTCTTGAGAAGCCTTAGTACTCAGGGCGAAATTCGCCAGCGGAACCCGCAACCCACATCGTCTTCGGTAAAGCAGCCATGGCCCGACGAAAGAGCAGCAAACGCGCACAACCGCGTGGAATAGAACAACTGCCTTCGGGACCGGTGGTTAATCCGCTTACTCCGATCTCGAT
>DCXP01000078.1:0-22086 GCA_002327725.1 Proteobacteria bacterium UBA2133 | reverse complement strand
ATGCGGTTTTCCCTGCAGAAGGCACGAGCCATTCTGAAGGAGGCCGGTGCCAACGTCGGCGAAAGTGACGCCATGGTGCGTTTTGATCCGGATCTCGTCATGGAATATGTTGCCAAGGCGCCCTCTGCGTTTACTTTGCACGCCCGCAATCCGGCTCATGACCTGCATCTTGATGACCGGCATATCAATTTTTCCAGCGTGAGCAGCGCGCCTCATGCAACCGATACTCTGAACGGACGCCGTGAGGGTAACCGCGAAGACTTCGAAAATTTCCTGCGGCTGACGCAAATGGTCAACGTCGCACATGGCTCGGCTGGCTACCCCGTGGAGCCCATCGATATCGACGTAGCGGTACGCCATCTGCACGCCACCCGTGCCATCGTCACGCTGACCGACAAGAGCTTTCGGCTCTATAACCACAACCGCCAGCGTACCCTCGACGTGCTCGAGATGGCCCGCATCGCCCATGGTCTGAGCGCCGAAGCGTTTCGGGAAAGACCCTGCGTGTTCGCATCCATCAATCCGAACTCGCCGCGCGAATACGACCAGTCGATGCTGTGGGGGATTATCGAATGCGCCCTTGCCGGCCAGGCGCTGATGATCTCTCCTTTTATACTGGCCGGCGCTATGGCCCCGTCTTCGCTCGCCGGGGCGCTCGCGCAGCACAATGCCGAGGCGCTTGCCGGTATCGCCTTCTGCCAGATGGTCAGAGCAGGCACACCGGTCGCCTACGGTGGCTTTGTATCCAACGCCGACATGAAAAGCGGCGCACCTGCCTTCGGCACCCCTGAGCACGTCAAGACCACACTGGTGATCGGGCAGATGGCCCGTCACTACCGGCTGCCGTACCGGGCAGCAAACGCCAACGCTTCAAACGCCGTCGACGCCCAGGCGGCATATGAATCACAAATGTGTTTATGGGCCTGCCTCGTCAGCGGGGCCACCTATGTGTATCACGGCCTCGGCTGGCTTGAAGGCGGCCTCAGCGCATCATTCGAAAAATTCATTGTCGATGCAGAGATGATCCAGGGGCTGATCGAGGCGATCCGGCCGATTGATTTTTCACCTGAAGAACTAGCAGTCAACGCCATCGGGGAGATTCCCCCCGGCGGTCACTTCTTCGGCAGCGCGCATACGATCGAACGGTACGAGCATGCTTTTTACCACCCAATGCTCTCGGACTGGAGAAACTTCGAGACCTGGAGCGAATCCGGTGCGCCCGACGCCGCCCACCGGGCCGCAGATATCGCGGCGCGTCTTTTAAAGGAATATCAGCCGCCGCCCATGGATGACAGCATAGCGCTGGCGCTGGATGAATTCATTGCCAAACGGGAGGCGGAGGGCGGCGCGCCGCTGCAGTAGAGGCCATGAAAATTGCCATCATCGGAGCGGGCGCCATGGGATCGGTCTACGCCGCGTTTCTTGCAGAAGCAGGAAACGAGGTGTGGGCCATTGATCTTTGGCGCGAGCACATTGATGCTATCACCCAGCAGGGTCTCAAAGTCTCGGGATTCAGCGGCGAGCGAACCGTCACCGGGATAAAGACCTCCACGGATACCGCCGGCGCGCATGGGTGCGATCTTATTGTGATTGCGACAAAGGCATCCGCAGTCGCATCTGTTGCAGGCAGTCTGCAACACCGGCTCCGGGACGATGCACTGATCCTGACCATACAAAACGGCCTTGGCGCAGGAGAGCGCATCAGAAACAGTCTCGACAGCGCCAATATTCTGCTGGGGGTGGCCGGTGGTTTTGGCGCCTCGATACCGGAACCGGGGCACGTTCACCACAACGGTATGGAACTCATTCGCCTGGGCGAGATGGACGGCGGCATCACCGAACGACTGGAGCGGGTTGCGGCAACGTGGCGAAGCGCCGGGTTCAACGTACAAACCTACGAAGACATCAACCAGTTGATCTGGGAAAAATTCATCTGCAATGTGGGCTTGAGCGGTGCTGCCGCCGCGTTTGATCGCACCCTCGGGGAAGTGATGGACGATCCTTTGCTCTGGCAGATCGCGAGCAGGCTCGCCATCGAGGCTTTTGACGCCGGCAAAGCCAAGGGCGTGCGCTTTTCGTTTAGCGATCCGGTGCGCTACCTTAAGGACTTCGGCAGCAAGATGCCGGGCGCAAGACCCTCGATGCTCCTGGATCTCAAGGCACAGCGGCTGACCGAAGTGGACGCCATTAATGGGATGGTACCGCAGGTGGCCAAAGCCCATGGACTGACCGCGCCCTATAACGAAGTGATTACCGCCCTTATCAGGGCCAAGGAGTCAGAATTTCAGAACTGACCGGTGAGTCCGGCTTCGGGCAGGTGGACAGACGCTTCGCCTTCAGCCCGGCAGCGCCTCGCTGACCTCACCGAGCCATGGCTCAGATCAGGTGCCGCAGAAAGTTGCACGCACCACTTCTTCCGGTCGGGGCGGTGTCTGGAATTCGGTGTGTCCGGGCTGCTCATCGTACGGGCGACGCAGCACCTCGTGCAGCAGATGAAAAGGCGCCAGATCACCGTGATCTTCCGCAGCACGGATAACCTCTTCAACGCGGTGATTGCGCGGAATGTAAGCAGGGTTAACCGATGCCATGCGCTCGCGGTGCTGGCTGTCGTCACCCCCCTGTTGTTTCAACCGGGCACGCCAGCGCCTTGACCATGAATCAAAAGCCGCTGGATCATCAAAGAGTTCACGCACGGGATCGTCTGCAGGGCCAGGCGCCACATCAAGATCCGAAAGACGCCGAAACACCAGGGTGAAATCCACATGCTGATTGGCCATGGTATCCAGCAGATCCGTCATCAGCGCGACATCGTCCGTTTCAGACGTCTCAAAACCGAGCTTTTTACTAGCGCCCTCGTTGTAGGCGCTTTCGAATTTCTCCGGAAAGGTATCGATCGTCTGCTGCGCAAGCTCCGGTGACTTTTTGTTGTCGGGATCAATGATGGGAATCAGGGTCTGAGCCAGCCCGGCAAGATTCCAGTGGGCAACGGGTGCCTGGTTGGCATATGCATAGCGGCCCTGGTGATCGATCGAACTGAACACCGTGCCCGGATGATAGGTATCCATGAAAGCGCAGGGGCCGTAGTCGATGGTCTCACCGCTGATCGACGTATTGTCGGTATTCATCACGCCGTGGATAAATCCAATGAGTTTCCACGCCGCCACCAGCGACGCCTGGGCATCGATGACCGCCTCAAGCAGCGCAAGGTATGGCCGCTCGCTCTCCCGGGCATCCGGGTAATGGCGCTCGATGGCGTGATCCGCCAGTTGGCGCAGCGCATCGGTATCCTGGCGGGCTGCAAAAAACTGGAAAGTGCCCACCCGGATATGGCTGCTGGCCACCCGGGTCAGCACCGCGCCGGGTAACGCGCGCTCGCGGAGCACTTCTTCTCCTGTGGTGACGGCCGCCAGTGCTCTTGTGGTCGGTATCCCGAGGGCATGCATGGCTTCACTGACCAGATACTCACGCAGGACGGGGCCGAGTACCGCGCGGCCATCCCCGTTTCTTGAAAACGGCGTACGCCCGCTCCCTTTCAGTTGGATATCGCGGCGATGGCCTGTCTGATCGGCAATCTCCCCAAGCAGGAGCGCCCGGCCGTCACCCAGTTGCGGCACCCAGCCGCCAAACTGAAAGCCTGCGTAAGCCATGGCCAGCGGCTCGGCGTCCGCCGGAAGCCCGTTGCCGCAAAGAATTTCGATCCCTTCAGGCGATCGCAATAGCGCCGGGTCCAGTCCCAACTGCACGGCAAGGTCATCGTTGACTTGAACCAGTTCGGGTTTGGACACCGGGATGGGCGACAGGCGGGCGAAGAAATGCTCCGGCAGCCTTGCGTAGGAGTTATCGAACCCAAAAAGTGGTGCGTTCAAGAGCGGCTCTCCGGGAGGTTGCGGTCAAAGGCTCTCTCCCCGGACGGAATGTCGTGACGGATCGATTTTATCCGCTGCTGGTGCTTCCTCAAACCGGACAAAGGTTATAGTTTTGCGTCTGAATTCAACCAGCGGTGACGCTGTATTGAGAACCCGCAATACCAGCGGTTATGAAAATCACGAATATCAAGACCTTTATTGTTCCCGCGCATGTGTCGGACAGCGACTGGGCCTTCGGCAGGGCCTTTGTGCTGGTGAAAGTTGAAACCGACGAGAATCACTTCGGCTGGGGCGAGGGCTACGTCCCGAATGATTGTGAGCACGCCATTTCGGCGTCCATGCCCCTCAAGCACCAGAAACGCCGGGCGCGCGGCGCAAAAAAGATAAACCAACAAGAAACACCGGTCAGTTTGTACCGAGGGGCAACACGGGCGATACACTAGCGTCCGACTGATTCTCCCTGACCGGTAACCACCATGACCTCACAGCACCTTTCAGACACCGACAAAATGATGTTGGAGTCGCTTTACTGGTGGGATATTCCCACGCTCTTCAGGGCCCCCCTCGACCGCGATCCTGCCAATGCCGACATTGCACTGGTCGGCGTGCCCCACTCCACCGGGAACGGTACCACGGAGCGGGACCAGCACCTCGGTCCACGTGCCCTGCGCCAGGTTTCAGCCATGGCGAAACGGGTCCATGTGGAATTCGGCATCGACCCCTGGGCCTCCCACCGGATCCATGACCTCGGGGATGTTCCTTTGCCGGAGGCAAATGATAACGAAGCGTGTATTCAGCGTATCACGGACTTTTACCGCGGCATTGATGCCGCCGGCACACGACCGGTATCGGTTGGCGGGGATCATTCCGTCACCGGCGGTATTATTCAGGCCATCGCGGGGCCGAATGCAAAACTCACCCATGGGGAGAAGGCAGCCTTTCTGCACTTTGATGCTCATACCGATGCCTACGAGCAGGTGCCGCATTTTCTGGGCGCGATGAAATCCGCCGCACACTGGGCAAGTTACCTCGTCAGGGACGGCCTGATCGACGCCGGTCACAGCGTACAGATCGGCATGCGGGGTAACCCGCGCACCTTGAACTGGCTCAATCCCAGCAAGGAACTCGGCTACGAACTCATCACCATGAAACGTTATCGCGAGATCGGCCCCGAAGAAACGATGCAGATCATCAACCAGCGGATTGGTGATGCGCCGCTTTATATCACCTTCGACCTTGACTGCATGGATCCGGCCGTCGCGCCCGGTGTCGCCAACATCGAAGCCGGCGTTCAGGGTTTCGAGGTCGACGAGGTCATGCGCCTTTTGCGCTGTGTCAGGGGTAAAAACATTATCGGCGGCGATGTGGTCTGCATGATGCCAACCAAGGACTCGCCCAACCAGATCACCGCCCACACCGCGGCATCGGTGATGTTCGAGATGATTTCTCTGATTTCTGACAGTCTTTCGCAAAATCGCTAGGAAGTTACAGGCTTAATATGAATAAGCAACACGCCTGGCCTGAGGGCACATGGAACTGGCCGATCAAGGTCAGCCACAAACACGCCGTGCGCTGCGGCGAGATGATCTGGGTGGGCGGCCAGGTTGACCTCACTCCCGAGGGCATCGTCAATAACCCGGCAGATCTGCCCATCCAGACCCGGCAGGCGATGCATCATTTTGACCGTGCTTTGCGGGAACTTGACTGCGACCTTGAGGACCTCGTCTGGCTGCTGTGCTTTTACGTTAATGACGGCTCGGTAAACGAAAGCGACTTTCTTGCCGTGGTCGGCGCCTGCCTGCCGGATGATGCACAGGTGGCGGTCAACGCGGTGCCCGTTCCGGCTCTTGCATACCCGGGTCTCGCCGTCGAGATAGAAGGCTACGCGATGCGCCGCTCAGACGGGCAGCGAACTGAGAAATTCATCGCGGAACGCGCGGGATTACAAACTCTTCCCAGGCCTTTCTGCCAGGCGGTCCGCTCCGGCAGGATGATATTTGTATCCGGTCAGTATCCGTATGCAGAAAACGCCAGTGTGGCCGAGCCCGGCAGCAGCGTCGGCCAGACCCGTCAGGTTATGGCGCAGATCGAGCAACTGCTCGGCCAGTTCGGGGCGGGCTTTGATGACGTCGTCAAAATAAATCGCTGGTATGCAGGCGACGTCGGGGTCGGAGACTTTGAACCCGCTGCCCTTGCCTGTGCCTCCTTTTTCCCGGACCCCGGTCCCGCGGCGACGGGCATTCCGCTCCCTGTGCACGCAGACCCTGAAGTTGCAATCAAAATCAGTGTGGTGGCGATGCTGGCAGAGGATGGCCAGCATCTGCCGAGAACCCACTCCTGGCCCGAGTCGCTATGGGACTGGCACACGCATCTTCCTTATCAGCACGGCGTCAGGTGTGCAGGAATGATATTTCTGGGTGGACAGGTCTCTCTCAACAAGCAGGGCCGGGCAACCTATCCCGATGATCTCAGCGCCCAGACCCGCCAGGCAATGACCCACATCGGCACTATCCTGAATGACCTCGGAGCCGATTACAGTGACGTCTGCAAAATCCTCGCGGTGTACTGCGCGAGCGACGATGCAGAAAGGCTGCACGAGAACCTGTCGATCCGCTCATCGTATTTTGAGGAACCGGGGCCCGCAACGACGGGCGTACCACTACCGGTACTTGCCTATGACTCGATGGTCATCGAGATCGACGCCTTCGCCATGGTGGATGATTCAGATTGATCCTGGCGCCGATGCGGCTGAGCTACCGCAAAGCGGTCGGATCCAGCGCCCATCACCTTGTTATCAACAAGCGCGGTACCGCGATCCACAACTGCCCTTTACTGTTGTTCCCTGCAACAGGGATCTTTCAATCACCCACTCCGGTGCGGCCCCAGAAAAGTTTGCGCACATGCTCGCTGTTCACAAGATCCGGTTTTTCGGCGTAGCACAGGACCGGAACCAGTCGGGGTGTCGTCCCGCTCACACGGGTTACCCGATGAATCGTCTGGCGGCCGCCAAAGATAAGCAGGGTGCCGGGCGTGAACGGCAGTTGCATTACGCCTTCGCGCTTACCCTCCAGCACCCCGCCGACAGTTTTCTTCTCGTTATCAAGACCCCGGATCCCGGGAACATATTCGAACAGTCCGCCATGGCTTGGCTGCTGCAGCATGAGGGTGATCGTGAACTCGGATTCATCAAAATGCCAGCCGTGCTGCCCGCCGTCAACGAAGACATTGATGGAGCAGGCACCGAGCGGGTCCGCGAATCGAAAGAAAGGCTGCTTTCCGAGAATTGACCCGATGAAGTTCATCAGGGGATCCCAAAGGTACAACTTCTTCAACAGACCGTCGGCCGGCAGGCGGTCGTAGGCTACCGACCCGACAAACGTTGCCTCCTGGCGTTGGGTGACATCCTCCGGGGGAAGATCCGGATCCGATTCGGTCAGATAGACGTTGTGTGTGCTGTCGCAAAAATAGGCATCGTCCAGAACATTGTTGGCTTCATCAGCCAGCACTGCCAATGCTTCAGGCAGGATAAAGCCAGACAGTATGCACAGACCCCCTGAGACGAACTCTTCGCGGCAGGCGTCTAACAGCACCATCCCCGCTTCGGAGTCGGGCTTATCGATCGGGTAGCGCTGTCTATTGACCATGGACTCGGCCGTTGGGAATACAGTGCTCACGATCGTTGTCCTTAGCTATATGCTCTAGCGTCGATGAAGGTCTGGCATGGCCGGCGGCCGGCATTTCAGCCAGACATCCCTTTCGACTCCGAATGGGAGTAGTGTAGGATGCCGACTTCTTCCGGGCAATAATCAGGGCGGCGCTAAGACAACGGCCCGCAAGATACCCCCACAATACGCGGTTAGAGGAGATAACGATGGTCGATGACGATTTTCGCCTGAATCAGCCCTTTGTCGGGATCGCAACATTTTTGCGCTCGCCGATCTGTCAGAACATTGACACACTGGATACCGGGATTGCGGTGATGGGGGTACCCACCGACGAGGGTTCACCCTTTATGGCAGGTTCACGGATGGGACCTCGGGCCCTGCGTGAGCACTCCCTCCGTTTCGGGCAGCGCGGTACAGGCTACTATGACCCCGAAAACCGAAAGCAGTATCTCGAGACCGAGATGTCGCAGGGACTGATCACCGATCTGGGTGATGTCGATATCTGGCCCGCCGACATCAAGCAGACCTTTGACAACACCACCGAGATGACCCGCAAAGCCCGCGACGGCTGCGATCTGCTGGTTGTGATGGGTGGAGACCATGCGATCACCTACCCTGTGGTGAAGGCCATCGAAGACGATATCTACGTGATCCACTTCGATGCGCATTCCGATTACGCACCGTTTATTCACGATCTTCAGTTCACCAACGGGCATGCATTTCGGCACATTGCCCCCATGCCCAATGTCAAGAATCTGATTCAGGCGGGCATCCGCAGCCTGCGCCACTCCGAAGACATGATCGAAGATTCGATTGTTCAGGGCAATGACCTCGTAACCATGACCCAGTTCCACGAGATGGGTCCGGAGGGCCTCGCCGCCCTCGTCCCTGAAGGCGCGAAGTGCTACGTCAGTATCGACGTGGATGTGCTGGACATTTCCCTGGTACCCGGCTGTGTGTCTGCCGAACCCAATGGCATGACTTATGCAGAACTCCGCGACACGCTTGACGCCATCGCCCGCCGCACCGAAATCATCGCCTTTGACTTTGTGGAGGTGAATCCGCAGCTTGATGTGGGGACGGGTGTTACCGCGTACCTTGGCGCCTATGTCATGGTTGAGTTTCTTGGCCGGATTTGTGAACAACCCTGGTGGATTGAAAAGCGCAACAGACGACTGAAGTTATGACCCAGCGGGTGCTCATCACCGCCGGCGCCGGCGGCATCGGTCGTGTCATGGCACAGTCCTTCGACAACCACGACGCCAAAGTCTGGATCGTGGACAACGCTGCGGCCGCGCTCGCAAGTTGCCCGGATCACTGGCACAAAAGCTGCATTGATGTGGCCGATGAGCCGTCGGTGTGCGCCCTCTTTGACGAGCTCAAGTCCGAGTGGGGCTCACTGGACACATTGTGCTCCAATGCTGGGATTGCAGGTCCCGGGGCACCGGTTGAGGACATTGCGCTTGAGGAGTGGCGGGCCTGCGTTTCCGTCAGTCTGGAAGGCGCGTTCCTTTTTGCAAAGTACGCAGCCCCGCTGATGAAGGCGCAGCACTCCGGCGCTATCGTGGTCACCTCCTCAACAGCAGGAATCTTCGGCTTTTCCAACCGCTCACCCTACGTTGCCGCAAAGTGGGGCGTGATTGGTCTCACCAAGACACTGGCCATTGAACTGGGCCCCTTCAATGTCCGGGCAAACGCGATCTGTCCGGGGCCAGTTGAAGGTGAGCGCATGAACTTGGTGGCACAAAGAGAAGGCGAGCAGAAAGGCAGGACGACTCAGGAAATGTTGGATGAATACGCCAGTGGCGCTTCAATGAGAAAACTCATACGCCCGCAGGACGTGGCCGATATGGCCGTATTCCTGGCGAGTGATAAGGCGGCGCTGGTAAGCGGCCAGGTGATTGCCGTAGACGGGCACACCGAGAACCCGGAACCGCGCTCCTAAAAGCACGGGTATCAGCGCCCGGTCAGTAGGCTCTGATCTTCGAGGCGCCCTCATAGAGAATATGTGCCCAGTTGCTGTTGGCCCGCGTGCGCGCTGCCCGGCCCGCCTCGTCCATGTCGTCTGCCGGACGCGGCAAGGCCGAATAGTCCTTGGCCTCTTTACAACCCCGCACAACCTGGACCAGATGCTCGCCGATGGTCTGCCGGGAATCCGGTCCCATGTAGGCCTGAAGTGCAATCCCCATCCGGCGCTCGTCGCCATGGTTGGGCATGGAACCGTGAACCGTCCTGGCGTGATGGATGGACATCTGTCCGGGCCGAAGCACTAGATCCTCAGCTGCAGTTTCGTCAACCTGATCGATGGTCTGTCCACGCGTCAGGATATTGTCCTCTCCAAACGTATCATGATGCTTGAGGATTCCGTTTTTATGACTTCCGGGAATTACCCGGATACACCCCATTTGTGGATTGCTCGGCGTCAGGGCCAGCCACGGTGTGACAAACGTATGCGGCTCAACACCCAGGTAGGTCGCGTCCTGATGCCAGCTGACGAAACCGGCGCTCCTTGGCTCCTTGAAAAAAAGCACACTGCCGCCGAGAAGAATATCCGGGCCGATCAGGTCAGATACGGTATCAACAATCACAGGGTGATGGGCAACCTCATCCACACATGTGAAAGCGAGATGAGCATTGTTGCGGTTGGTCGGGCCTAAGTCTTCGGGGTAGGCCACCTCGGCGGCCTCGACCCTGAGTTTCAGGGCATGCACCTCGCCCTCCGACAGAACATCTATCGGCGCGCAGTAACCGAACTCGTGAAAGTGATCCACCTGTGCCTGTGTCAGAACTTTGGGCATCGATCGAACCTGATAGCACAGCCCACGGAGTTTCCATTGCGGCTGCCTGTTGGTGTCTCAGGCAGTAAACGATAATGCCCCCATTCCGGTCAACCGGATATGGGTGCGAACCGACCTTAACTCACGGCGACATCCGGAAAAACTTTTCGATGCCCTCGTCAGTATGCCGACACAGAATCTGACCGGACCTCTGATAACGGTGGCATCACAAGATGTCTTTTGATTCTTTCATCACTTTTCTACCCACCCGGGACCTGGTGCAAACGGCCCGGTTTTACGAAGATGTTCTGAAATTGGAGTTGGCGCTCGACCAGACCCGCTGCCGCATCTACCGTGTTGCGAAAGGCGGCTTTCTGGGTTTCTGTCTCAAAGATGAGGTCAAACAACCAGAGGGCGTGATACTGACCCTGGTCACTGAAGACGTTGATCACTGGCAGGCACTGCTCGCTGAGCATGACGTCCCGATTGAAACAGCGCCTGTCTTCAATCCCGAATACCAGATCTACCAGATGTTCCTGAGAGACCCCAACGGTTACCTGATAGAGGTTCAGCGCTTTGAAGATCCCCGGTGGAACGCTCAACCCTGACCGAAAACGCAGGTAGGGTATAGTCATTATCATCACGATCGACCGATGTAACGATGACGCAAACGCCCGATAACTGGTACCGGTGTGAGATCGACCGCGCGCTGCTGAAATCACTTTTGCGGCGGACCAACTGGCATGGACTGGTCTACCTCTTCTGCTTTGTTGCGCTCCTCGGAATAACTGGCGCGCTTGCACTGTCGTCTGTAAACACGCTATGGAGTATCCCGGCATTCTTGCTTTATGGCGGAATCTGGGTCTTTGCGACCAGCGTGGTTCACGAAACTGCACACGGTACTGCCTTTCGCAACCGCGCACTCAATGAAACCGTACTCTTTGTCTCTGGTTTTATGGTCCAGCAGACGCCCTGCCTGCTGCGCTATGTTCATACCCGCCATCATTCTCATACTGCCCTGGTGGGAGAGGATCCTGAGATCATCCTGACCAATCCGATGACCTGGCGGGATTTCATCGTCAAGGAGCTCATCGATCTTGGCAGTATCTGGTACTTCGTGAAGGCTACCGCCGCTCTCGCCATCAGCCGCCCGACCCAGGATGCCGCAGCCTGTATCCCCGCCGCAGCCATGCGCCGTGCCGTCATCGAGGCGCAGGCATATATGCTGGCGTATTTGGCCATCATCGCCTGGTCACTTGCTGTGCAGTCATGGCTGCCGGTTCTGATGCTGATCCTGCCCCGGGTTTTCGGGGCGCCCACTCACGGTGTGATCCTTGCGACGCAGCATTTCGGCATGGCCCAGGATATCCGGGACCATCGCCACACCACCCGGACCATGACGGTCAACCCGGCGTTGCGGATGCTGTACTGGAACATGAACTACCACATAGAACACCACGTCTTCCCGCAGGTCCCCTTTCACGCCCTGCCCGCTTTGCACGAGGCGGTTCGCGACCAGTGTCCTCCTCCCACCCGCGGCATTTTCGGTGCGCTGGCTGAGATTGCGACCACGATCCATCGCCAGCGCAGTGAACCTGCTTACACTACACCGAGGCCCCTTGCCCGGGGCAGGCGCTGGTTAAGGGCCTTATCCCGGTGAAGACTCGACGATCAAAGCAGCAGTTAGCACCCGCCGCCGTTGATCGGAATCTCAGGGTGTTACCGGATCAGGAACAAATCCAGTTATTGATATTGTTGAAAACGAGGTAGACGTTATGCAATCACATGCACGGGTCGTTGTCGTCGGAGGCGGATGTGTGGGCGCCAATATTCTTTACAGCCTGGCGCACCGAGGCTGGACCGATGTATGCCTGCTGGAGCGGACGGAACTGACAGCCGGGTCCACATGGCACGCCGCCGGACTGATCCCGGTCTATTCTTTCTCCTACAAGTTCGGCCGGTTGATCCAGAAAACCATTGATCTTTACGAGGGACTCGAGGCAGAGACCGGGCAGAGCATCGGCTGGCATAAATGCGGTCAGTTGCGCATTGCTGAATCAGCCGACCGCATGGACGAGTACCTCAACTACGCCTCTATTGCCGAGACTCAGGGCGTACGGGCAGAGATTCTGACCCCCGAACAGACGGTCGATCTGTGGCCGCTGATGCAGCGCAGTCCCAATCTGCTGGGAGCGGTCTATAACCCGGATGACGGCCACATTGCACCGGCTGATGTCACGCAGGCCCTCGCCAGGGGAGCGAAGCAGCTCGGCGCCAATATTTATCTCAACACCCAGGTCAATGCCATCGAGATGCTGTCCTCGGGCGAATGGAAAGTGAGCACCAGCCAGGGCGAAATCGTTTGCGAACACGTGGTCACCGCCACGGGGAACTATGTCCAGCAGACTGCACGGATGCTCGGCATGGAACTGCCCTGCTTTCCGATCCTGCACCAGTACTGGGTGACTGAGACCGTGCCACAGGTGCGCGAGCGCAAAGATCAGGGACTCCCCGAGATGCCGGTGCTGCGCAATGAGGCGATCAACGGCTATGTCCGCGAGGAACGGGACGGGCTGATGTTCGGGCCTTACGAGCGCCCTGGAAATCTTGAGCACTTCGCCCGAGATGGCGTTCCTGAATGGTTTGGTGCGGATCTGCTGCCCGAAAACATGGAGGCGGTCGAGGACAACTGGGCCGCAGCGCTTGAACTCGTTCCGGTACTGGGAGAGGTCGGAATCCAGGCGAACGTCCGCGGCCCGATCTGCACTTCTCCCGACAACCTTCCGCTTTGCGGCCCGGCCTGGGGCCAGCGCAACTTGTGGCTTGCGGAAAGCTTCACCGGCGGCCTTCTGATGGGCGGGGGTCTTGGATCAGAACTGGTCAACTGGATCGTCGACGGTGAGCCGCATATTGACCTGGGTGAAGTTGATCCGAGGCGTTTTGGCCCATATGCCAACAAGGTGTACACCGGCCACAAGAATAAAGAAGCCTTTGGTCATAACTTCGGCATCCACTACCCCGGGTACGAATGGCCTGCGGCCCGACCGGCCAAAATGATGCCGTGTTATGACCGGCTGAGCGCCGCTGGTGCGGTATGGGGCGCGGTATACGGATGGGAGATTCCCCTGTGGTTTGCGCCTGAAGGTACTGAAGCGCGGGATATCTGGAGTTACCGCAGTTTCAACTCCATGCCGCATATCGGCGCCGAGTGCCGGGCGGTGCGTGAATCGGTCGGACTTTTCGAGATGACCCCGATGGCCAAATTTGAGGCGAGTGGCCCGGGTGCCGAAGACTGGCTGAACCGAATCCTCGCCAACCGGATGCCCAAAAAGGTCGGGGGAATCGTGCTGGCGCATCTTTTGACCGACAAAGGAACCGTGCGCTCGGAATTCACAGTCACGCGCCTTGGCGATACGCACTTTTTCCTCGTCGGCACACCCCGTGGCGAGCGTCATGACTTTGACGTGCTGCAAAAATCACTGCCGGCAGACGGCAGCGTTCACCTCACCAATGTGACGGCCGAACGCGGCGGGCTGACCGTTGTCGGTCCCAAAGCCCGCAACGTACTTGGCGAGTTGGCCGACGGCGATCTCGGTAATGACGCCTTCCCGTGGATGAGCGCCCAGTCACTGACCGTAGGGCTGGCTTCCGACGTCAGGATGATGCGAATCAACTACGAGGGCGAACTCGGTTGGGAACTGTATCACCCGATCGCCTACAACCTGCATCTCTTTGCGGAGATCTGCCGCGCCGGTGAAGCACATGGCCTGAAGCACTGCGGCTACCGGGCCATTGAGTCCCTGCGTCTTGAAAAATCCTACCGGGCGATCTATCGGGACCTCGATCTAGAGCATACCGCCCTTGAGGCCGGTCTTGATCGCTTCATCAAATGGGAAAAAGACGACTTTACTGGCCGCGAAGCGCTCCTTCGCCAGCGTGACTCAGGGCTTGAAAACAAGATGGTGACCCTCAAGGTCGAAACCGTGGATGCCGATGCCTGGATGAACGAAAGCGTCCTCTGTGATGGTGAACTGGTCGGACGCATTACTTCAGGTGCAACCTCGCATCATATCGGCAACTGCCTGTCGATGGCTTACCTCAATATCGACCAGGCCGAAGTGGGCACGGAGCTTGAAGTACAGGTGCTGGAAAGGCGGGTTCCGGCGACCGTCATTGCCGATTCGCCATACGATCCTGATAACCAGCGCCCACGCATGTAAGACACGGCACAACACAAAAAAAATCAAGTATCAGGGAAAATGGAAGAGGAGGTCCAAACCCGAAAAGGCGGCCGCGCCGCACGGCGGGCCAAGCGCCTGAATGCGCCGATTGTTCACCACCCGCCGCTGTTGGCGAATGTGCCGGTATACGACGTCGCCAACGCCGAGGGTGTGGAACAGATACATGAAACGGCGATGCGGATCGTCGAGGAGATCGGCGTTGAATTTCGTGAAGCACAGGCCCTTGAGACCTGGAAGCACACCGATGCCGAAGTTGAGGGCCAGAAGGTTCGAATCGGCCGCGACACACTGCTTGAACTCGTTGCCAAGGCACCTTCCGAGTACACCCATCATGCCCGTAATGCGGAGCGGACCGTCACGGTCGGCGGCAAATCGATGGTGGTTTCCCCCTCATATGGTCCTGCCTATATCTATGACCTTGATGGCGTGCGCCGCCCTGCCGCAGTGGAGGACCTCAACAATCTGCAGAAACTCAACCACATGGCCTCAACGGTACACATCGCGGGCGGTCCGGTTGTCGAACCCATGGATGTTCCCGTACCGCACCGGCACCTGCACATGGCGTACAGCGGCTTCAAGTTCTCCGACAAGCCGATTGTCGGGAATGTCACCTCTGCTGAAAGGGCGCAGGATACCATCGACATGTGCAAGATTGTTTTCGGCGAAGACTTTGCCGCCAACAACTGCTGCACGACTTCACTGATCAACGCGAACTCACCGCTGGTATGGGACGAAACCATGCTGGGGGCACTGCGTGTTTATGCGCAGAACAACCACGCCATCATGTGTTCACCCTTCTCGATGGCGGGTGCGTCCACCCCCGCCAGTAATGTCGGCACCATGGCGCTGGTCACTGCCGAAGCGCTGATGGCGATAGCCTACGCACAGCTGGTACGCCCGGGAGCGCCGATGCTGTTTGGTGTACCGGCGATGACCGTCGCGCTCAATACCGGTGCACCGGTGCACGGCAGCCCCGATTCCGCCGTCGTGCAGTTTCTCGCCGGGCAGATGGCGCGACGCTATCAGGTGCCGCATCGCGCCATTGCCAACTGTGCGACTTCCAAATCCGCTGATATGCAGGCCGCCTTTGACTCCATGTGGGGGCTTTTCCCTTCATTTTTGAGCGGGGCACAGTGGATCACCATGGCTGGCGGCATGATGGAAGGCACGCTCGGTGTAGGCTATGCCAAGACCGTCATCGATTTCGAACAACTGGATGCCTTCTATCATTTCTGCCAGGGGCCGCGCTTCGATGACCTTGAGGAAATATTTGAAACCATCAAGGATGTCGGTCCCGGGGGACATTTTCTCGGCACCGCGCACACGCGCAAATCCAACCTCTTTATCTTTCCCTCACAGAACAACATCACCTTCGAGCAGTGGGAGGCTGAGGGGTGCAAATCCAGTGAGCAGGTGGGCTTAACAAAAGCCCGTGACTGGCTATCCCGCTATGAACTGCCGCCGATGGATCCGGCGCTGGACCCGGCGCTTCAGGAATTCATCCGTCGGCGCGAAGCCGAGATTGCAAAGACTCTAGGCTAGATCGCGTCAAGCCTCAGTGGCAGGCTTTACCGAGCGCCTTTAAGCGCCAGTAGTTGTAGGGCAGCGGCGTCAAAAACCCTACCAGCAGCATGATCGGCACCACCCACCAATTAAGCATGGCCCCGCCGGTCAACAGTACGTCAACGATGTTCATCGCGGCTTCCATCGCCACCATCGAGATAAGAGACATCCCGACGGCCGTTCGAAACGCATTTGCGAGCGGCATCTGCCGCGCCAGGATCACCATCTCGAGTGCAATTGACGTCAGGATGCCGTTGACGATGGCAAGCGACATGATGGCCAGGGTTGGCCACGCAATGCCGGTCACCTGAAAGAAAAAAATCGTTCCAAAATCCCCGATGGAGCAGCCCACCAGGCACCAGAGCGTGTTTACCGACGCGCGACGCCAGGTGTGCCGGCATTTCCAGTGGAAATCAGGCGAGATTTCGGCTGTTGCCACACACTACTCCTAAGCACTTTTCGATCACACTATCAATCCGCATCAATCGGCAGGATCGCTCTCGACTGGCGGCGCGCCGCCGAGAAACACATTTTCTGAAGAATAGTCACAAGGGGCTTCACGCATTTCCAGATGCAGGCCTGAACCCCCCCACGGATGGGCCCGCGCAAGCGCTTCGTCAAACTCAATGGCAAGTCCCGGCGCAGTGGGTGCTTCAATGTAGCCGTTTTCCCAGCGGATGGTGTCGCCGATCAGCCGGCGATGAAAATCACCACCGGTCTGGATGGTCTCGACCATCAGCAGGTTCGGAATGTTCGCTGCCAGCTGGATATTGGCGGCCCACTCGACTGGCCCGGCATAAAGGTGTGGTGCAAGCTGCGCATTGAATGCCTCAGCCATCGCGGCGATTTTCTTGGTCTCCAGGATACCGCCCGAGCGGCCGAGCGCAGGCTGCAAAATGGCCACCCCGCCGGTGCGCAGCAGCGCCGAGAACTCCGCTTTGGTGGTTAAGCGTTCGCCTGTGGCAATCGGGATACGGCACTGGCGGGCCACATTGGCAAACTCCAGAAGATTGTCGGGTGGGCACGGCTCTTCAAACCACAGCGGATCATAGGGCTCGAGTTCCCTCGCGAGGCGAATGGCGCCCGCCGTAGTGAACTGGCCGTGGGTGCCGACCAGGATATCGGCCTGCGTACCCACGGTCTCCCGGATACGCCTGCAGAAGGCGACGGATCGTGCGATATCACTGAGCGCGGGCTGATGACCCCCGCGAAGGGTGTAGGGCCCGGCCGGATCGAACTTGAGTGCAGTGAAGCCCTGCTCAACCATTTTCTGGGCGCTCTCGGCCGCCATCTCGGGGTCATTCCAGAACGCTTTTATGTCGTGGTGCTCCAGTGGATAAAGATAACTGTAGGAGCGGATACGCTCATTCATCAGGCCGCCAAGGAGTGCGTAAACCGGCCGCTCGTGCGCTTTGCCGAGAATGTCCCAACAGGCCATCTCCAGACCGGAGAACGCACCCATAACTGTGAGATCGGGCCTTTGGGTAAACCCGGAAGAATATGCCCGGCGAAACATCATCTCGGTGTTCTCGGGACTCTCCCCCGCCATGTGCCGCTCAAAAACATCCTGAATAACGCCGCGCATGGCCTCGGGACCGACCGATGCAGAGTACACTTCGCCGTACCCGACCAGTCCGTTGCTGGTGGTTAACTTGATGAAAATAAAGTACCGCCCGCCCCAGCCCGGGGGCGGGTTACCGACAACAAAAATCTCAAGATCCGAAAGCTTCACTCGCGCCTCGAAAACAGAACATCGAAGTGGTGTCTATGATAGCGCCATGGCCGCTTAATCGGCGGGGACAATTTTCAGCAACTGGCCGTCTGCTTCGTCGGTCAATAAATACAGGGCGCCCTCGGGCCCCTGACGGACATCCCGTATGCGGCCGTATTCCCGGCTGAGTAACCGCTCCTCGGCAATCACCTGACCTCGATCAAGTTCCAGGCGCACAAGTTCCTGGAATTTCAGTGAACCGATAAAAAGACTGTTCTGCCAGGCGGGAAACCGGGATCCCGAGTAAAAGGCCATCCCCGAAGGGGCGATCGACGGTACCCAGTAGAAAACCGGCTGCTCCATGCCGGGCTTGTGCGTGCCCTCGCCGACGGCTTGGGGCAGAAAATACTCCTTGCCGTAACTGATTACCGGCCAACCGTAGTTGGCACCGGCAATGATCCGGTTGAGTTCATCACCGCCGCGCGGGCCGTGCTCATGCATCCAGATCTCACCAGTTACCGGATGGCGCGCAAGCCCCTGCGGGTTGCGGTTACCGTAGGTATAGAGCTCAGGCTGGTGAGCGCTTTTCCCGGCAAAAGGATTGTCCGGCGGGATTGCACCATCGGGAAAAAGCCGCAGCACCGATCCGGGGTGCGTCCCCGGATCCTGTGCCTGGGGCCGCTTGCCCCGGTCACCCAGGGTGGCGTAGAGGTATCCATCAGCAAATAGCAGACGGCAGCCAAAATGGCGGCCCGACTTGTTCTTGGGAAATGCACGGAAAATCACCTGCAGGTCCTCAAGACGGTCATCGCGAAAGGTGCCGCAGCCAATCTCCGTGCCGCGCCCGCCCTCGCCTGCCGCTACGTACGAAATACAAAGGCGCCGGTTTTTCTCAAAGTCCGGGTCCAGCGCAATGTCCAGGAGACCGCCCTGATCCTGCTTGGCGGAAATCGCGGGCAGGCCCGTAACCGGTGCATCCTGCAGCACACCGCTTCGAATCAGTCGAAGGGTTCCCGGGCGCTCGGTCACCAGAATCTCGCCGGAAGGCAAAAAGACCATTGACCATGGGTGGGTAAGACCCGAGGTCACGGTGACTACCCGAAATCTTGCTTTGCGGCTGTCAAACACTTCCCCGCCGGCAGCCGAAGCAGCTGTCCCAGCAATCAGGCAAATGAAGGCGGCGGGACCCGCGAGATGTGAGCGCATCTTCAAGGTGACTTCGTAAAAGGAACGGCAGTTAGGTAACAGACTGACGCAACCGCCCTATCAGCGTCAAGCACCCAGTCCGCTTGGCTATAATGCGCGGGCTGATTTTCCATAAACCCCGGGGGAGAAGATGATTGAAACTCGAGCGGCCGTCGCCACCAAAGCCGGCCAGCCATTAAGCATTGAAACGGTTAACGTAGAAGGCCCTCGCGCAGGCGAAGTGTTGGTCGAGATCAAGGCGACTGGTGTATGCCACACCGACGCCTTCACACTGTCGGGCGACGACCCGGAGGGACTGTTTCCCGCGATCCTCGGGCATGAGGGCGCCGGTGTAGTGGTTGAGACCGGTCAGGGCGTGACCTCCCTTTCGCCGGGTGATCATGTGATTCCCCTGTATACCCCCGAATGCCGTACCTGTGACTACTGCACTTCCGGCAAGACCAATCTGTGCCAGGCCATCCGCGAAACCCAGGGACGCGGGCTGATGCCTGACGAGAGCAGCCGTTTCTCGCTGGGTAACGATCGGCTGTTTCACTACATGGGCACTTCCACGTTTTCAAACTACACCGTCGTGCCGGAGATCGCACTTGCCAAGATCCGTGAGGATGCACCTTTCGATAAGGTCTGCTACATCGGCTGCGGCGTAACCACCGGTATCGGTGCGGTCATCAATACGGCCAAGGTCGAGCCCGGTGCCAACGTGGTTGTCTTTGGGCTTGGCGGTATCGGGCTCAATGTGGTACAGGGCGCCCGGCTGGCAGGCGCAGACAAAATCGTCGGGGTGGATCTCAACCCTGAGCGCGAAGCCCTCGGCAGAAAGTTCGGCATGACGCACTTTGTTAACCCTGCCGAGGTGCAAGGCGACCTGGTACCGCATCTGGTCGAACTCACCGGCGGCGGCGCCGACTACAGTTTTGAGTGCATCGGTAACGTCGAGGTGATGCGCCAGGCCCTGGAGTGCTGCCACAAGGGGTGGGGTACCAGCATCATCATCGGCGTCGCACCCGCCGGGGCAGAGATTTCAACCCGGCCGTTCCAGCTTGTTACCGGACGGAACTGGCGCGGCACCGCCTTCGGCGGCGCCAAGGGACGAACCGATGTGCCGAAGATTGTTGACTGGTATATGGATGGAAAGATCAACATCGACGATCTCATCACCCACACCATGGCGCTCGATGAGATCAACAGCGCCTTTGACCTGATGCACGAGGGCAAGTCGATCCGCAGTGTTGTGACGTTCTAAGGCACGGCTGCAATGGAGTGCACCCAGGAGGTCCGGACTTTCGGCGGAACACAGCGCGTGTTCCGCCACGCCAGTTCCAGTACGCGCTGCGATATGGAGTTTGCAGTCTTCGATCCGGCGCCGGCCAGTTCCTCCCCGCGGCCGGCGCTGCTTTACCTGTCCGGCCTCACCTGTACATGGGCGAACGTTGCCGAAAAAGCCGGGGCCCAGCGTTATGCTGCTGAACACGGCATCATGCTGGTGATGCCGGATACCTCGCCGCGGGGTCTGGCCCTTCCCGGAGAAGACGACGATTACGATTTTGGTTCAGGTGCGGGGTTTTACATCAACGCCACACAAGCGTCCTGGAGCGACCACTACCGGATGTTCGACTATGTCTCGCAGGAGCTCCCCGGGATCGTAACGGCCGAACTTCAGGGTGACCCGGAAAGGCTGGGTGTGACGGGTCATTCCATGGGCGGGCACGGCGCGCTGATCTGCGCCTTGAAAAAACCCGAGGTGTTCCGCTCCTGTTCAGCGTTCGCGCCGATCAGCAATCCCGTCAACTGCCCGTGGGGAGAGAAAGCATTTAGCGGCTACCTTGGGCCGGATCGATCCCAGTGGGAAAGCTGGGACACCTGCGCGCTGGTTTTGGCGACAGACTTTCGCGGTGCTGTGCTTGTCGACCAGGGAGACGCGGATCCTTTTCTGGAAGAGCAGTTGAAACCCGAGGCGCTGAGCGCCGCCTTTGCTGATGCCGGGCGTCAGCTCGAGCTTCGGATTCAGCCGGGCTATGACCATAGTTATTACTTTATCGCTTCGTTCATCGGCGATCACATCGCGCATCACGCGCGCCAGCTCATTCGGTAGGCGCTTTCATACCCACCTCCTGACCTGGCCCATGGGGCGGCCGAATCCTTGAAACGAATTGTCCTGCTGGGTGGGGCCTTTACCCTGATTGGGTCCTTTTTCTTCTCGGCTCAGGATGCGCTGGTCAAGTGGCTCTCTACCGACTTTTCGCTGCTCCAGCTGCTGCTCGTTCGCAGCACCATCATGATTCCGGTGTTTGCACTGATCTGCGTGTGGCGCTGGGGGCCCCAGGGGCTCGCCACCCGGCGGCCCGGCGATCATCTGCTTCGCGCGATACTCAACCTGATGGCCTTCCTCAGTTACTACTTTGCTATCACACGGATGCCCCTGGTCGACGCGATCTCGATCGCCTCCGCGTACCCGGTCATTCTTGCCATCATGTCGGGCGTGATCCTCGCGGAAGTCCCCAGTGGCCGTCAGATCATGGCAATCATTGTCGGCTTCATCGGTGTGCTCTTTATCATCAAGCCCACGGCTGGTGAAGTAGACTGGCTGGGTGCCGGCGCTGCCCTCTTTGGCTGCTTCAGTTTCGCGGCGCTCGGCATCTATACCCGACACCTTTCCCGTACCGAATCTTCTGAGTTAATGCTGGCGAGCGGTGCGATCTTTATTCTGCTGGCCTCTCTCATCAGCGCTCCGTGGACCTGGCAGGCGCCGAATCTCAGCAGTCTGCTGCTCATGCTGGGTCTTTCAGGGGTGGCGCTCGTTGGGCAGTACGCAATTACCAACGGGTTTCGCTATGCGCCGGTTTATCTCGTCGGCGCCCTGGAATACACCACTTTGATCTGGGCCGCTTTGTGGGGCTTTATGCTGTTCGCGGAGGTGCCGACGGTCAATGTGGTGTTCGGCGCGATCCTGGTAGTGGCCAGTGGACTGGCAGTGGTCCTCGGGGAGCGGGCCCGTGCAAGGGAAGCCAATCAGTAAGGGCCGGTTTCAGCCGCGGGCCTATCGTCCATCCGGTAGTA
>DCXP01000047.1 GCA_002327725.1 Proteobacteria bacterium UBA2133 | reverse complement strand
CGACAACTGGCGGGGTTCGCGCAAGAGTCTCAACGCCTCGACCCACATCCGTTTCTGAGGTCGGGGCTGTGAAGTTTTCGGTCATGGTAAACGAGGGGCCGTACACCCATCAGGCCTCGGACAGCGCCTACAACTTCATCCGGGCGGCGCTTGAGGCAGGGCACGAAATTTTCCGGGTTTTTTTCTATCACGACGGTGTCAACAACGGCACGCGGCTCACCACACCGCCACAGGACGACCGGCATATCGTCAATCGCTGGAGTGAGCTTGCCAGTGAGCATGACCTTGATCTGGTGGTGTGTGTTGCGGCAGCCCAGCGCCGCGGCATCGTGGATCCGGACGAAGCCAAGCGCAACAGCAAGGACAGCGACAATATCGCGCCGGGGTTCCGTATCTCGGGCCTCGGTCAGCTGATCGAAGCGGGCATCGAGTCGGATCGTCTTCTGGTGTTTGGTGACTAGGAGGCAGCTTGTGAGTGAAGCCAAGAAATTTATGTACATCAACCGCCATGCTCCCTGCGGCACGGTCTACGGCGTCGAAGGTCTTGAAGTCGTGCTGATCAGTGCTGCGTTTGAGCAGGATATATGTATGGCGTTTATCGGTGACGGGGTCTTCCAGCTCAAACAGAATCAGGATACCGCTGACACCGGAATGAAAAACTTCTCACCCGCCTACCGGGCCTTGGGTGACTATGAAGTGAACCGGCTTTATGTCGAGCATGAATCACTTGAAGAGCGGGGATTAACGGAAGACGACCTGATGCCGCTGACCTGGGAAGATGAGGACGATGACTGGGCGGAAAAACCGTCCATCTATATCGTCGACCGGGCACAGCTTTCAGATCTGATCGAAGAACAAGACATCATTTTGAATTTTTGAAGTCAACACAAGCCGATGCTGCATACCGTCAATAAATCCCCATTTGAGTCCTCGAGCCTCAAGACCTGTCTTTCGCTCGCGAAAAGCGGCAGCGATGTTCTCCTGATCGAGGACGGCGTGTATGGCGCCTTAAGCGGCAGTGCACATACGGCGTTGCTGACGGAAGCGCTTGGGCAAGTGCGCGTTTATGCGCTTGGACCGGATCTTAAAGCCCGGGGACTGTCTGAGGACAAACTCATCCCGGGCATCAAGGTGGTGGGCTACGACGGTTTTGTCGAACTGGCATGCGCCAACGACAAGATCCAGAACTGGCTCTGACATTATTGGTAAATCAAACAGGAGGCCGAAAATGGCATTTGAATTGAACGGCAAGACCTACGAGACCGACGAGGAGGGATACCTCGCCAACCTCAGCGACTGGGACAACGACGTGGCGGCGTATATGGCCAAGGAAGATGACTGCGATCTGGATGAAAACCACTGGGAGGTCATCAATTTTCTTCGCGAATACTACGACGAGTACCAGATCGCGCCGGCGGTTCGGGTATTGACCAAGGCGATCGGAAAAAAGCTCGGCAAAGACAAGGGCAACAGCAAGTACCTGTATGAGCTCTTTCCTTACGGGCCGGCGAAGCAGGCCTGTAAATATGCGGGCCTGCCCAAGCCCACGGGCTGCGTCTGACATCTCTTTTAAAGCGAGAGCCTGTGCCGGCGCTGCCGGCGCCCAATCATGAGCACTGAGCACAGGGAAACCGGCCAGTGTCCGCTGATGCGGCTGCCGCAGGCAGGGTCCCCTTGTTACTAGGCGCCATTTTTGCTGTTCTGTTTTATCTCGCGGCCGCTGTGTTGCTGCTGGGTGTGGCTGCTCGTGTGGCGCGCTATGCCCGCACCCCCGCACCGCTGGTGATTCCCACCACCCCGGCGCCCACCACACACGCCGGTGTCATTGCCCGCATGTTCCGCGAGGTGGTGTTTTTTGAGAGTCTCTTCAAGGGAAGCAAATGGAGCTGGCTGTTCGGCTGGCTGTTTCACTTCGGCATGCTGGTCGCGCTGGCGCGTCACCTCAGATACTTCACCGAGCCGGTGTGGTCGTGGGTGGTGATGATTCAGTGGATCGGCGGGTACGCGGGGATCGCGATGTTCTTAGGTCTGGGCGGCTTATGGCTGCGCCGGGTTCTGGTCGACCGCATCCGCTATATCAGCGCGCCTTCCGACCACCTGATGCTGGCGCTGCTTCTGGCCATCGCAGGATCGGGACTCGTGATGAAGTACGGTGAACATACCGACATCGTCTCGCTCAAGGCATTTACGCTCGGACTGATCTTCTTCGACTGGCAGCCCTTGCCCGCGGACCCGCCGCTACTGGTGCACCTGTCGCTGGTGGTCATCCTGATGCTGATTTTTCCGTTCAGCAAACTGCTGCACGCTCCGGGTGTTTTCTTCAGCCCGACCCGCAATATGCGGGATAACCCGCGTGAACACCGCCACCTGGCACCCTGGGCCGGGAATCTGCCCGACCGCGCTGACGGTACAGACGGTGCATAAGCGCGTACGCTGACCATGGCCAAACCCGAATTCGAAGCCCCACCCCTTGAAGAATGGGTCGACACGCCTGCCGTTCAGCCGGACGTGATGGCGCACAGCCGGCCGTTTGTCGCCAAGCCTGAGCACCAGGAGCCCCTGGGCTTTCCCGGTGAACTGGTTGAGAACTGGCAGGCCCTTGCGCTCGACAAGATGGGCGAGTTGCTCGGACGTTACCGGTCCCTGCAGGTATTCATGGATGCCTGCGTCAAGTGCGGTGCGTGTACTGACAAGTGCCACTATTACCTCGGCACGGGTGACCCGAAGAATATGCCGGTAGCGCGTCAGGATCTCATGCGCAAAGTGTACCGGCGCTATTTCACCACGGCCGGAAAGTGGTTCCCGAAACTGGTGGGGGCGGTAGCGCTGAGTGAAGAGGTGATCAATGACTGGTACAGTTATTACCACCAGTGTTCGGAATGCCGGCGCTGCTCGGTGTACTGTCCGTACGGCATCGACACCGCAGAGATCACCATGGCCGGCCGGGAGATTCTCGCCTCGATTGGCGTGGGCCAGAAATACTCCAACGAGATCATCGGCAAAGTCCACACCGTGGGCAACAATCTCGGCCTGCCGCAACCTGCTCTGGCGGATACCCTGGAGAGTCTTGAGGAAGAGATCGAAGAAGATATCAGCGTGCCGGTGAAGCTGCCGCTGGATCAGGCCGGTGCCGATGTACTGTTGGTGACACCGTCGGCTGATTTTTTTGCCGAACCTCATGTAGACGGCCTGATCGGCTACGCCAAGGTATTCCA
>DCXP01000081.1 GCA_002327725.1 Proteobacteria bacterium UBA2133 | reverse complement strand
TTTGGAAGAAGCCTCCCACGACCTAGGCGAGAACGCCTGGTGGACCTTCTGGCGTGTGACTTTCCCCAATGTGCTACCCGGGATAGTTGCCAGTTTGTTGTTGACCTTTACCATTTCTTTCGATGAATTCATCATGGCATTTTTTCTGGGCAGCACTGACCCGACACTGCCCGTTTTTATGTGGAATCAGCTACGCTTTCCCAAGTTATTGCCGGGGGTCCTGGCACTGGGTGCATGTATTCTTATTGCAAGCGTGTTTATTGTGCTATTGGCCGAATGGTTCCGTCGGCGTAACACTCCGGAAACACAGTCGGGAGAACTGATCGTTGGATAACGCTTTTATCGACATTGTCGGTGTATCGAAGTCATTCGGCAGTGTGACTGCCGTTGACAATATTTCGCTTTCCATCCGTCAGGGCGAGTTTTTCGCGTTGCTGGGGCCGTCAGGTTGCGGAAAGACCACTTTGTTGCGGATTCTCGGTGGGCTGGAGATGTCGGGAAGCGGCAAAGTCCTGATTGACGGGCAGGACATTACCCACATGCCGGCACATCTGCGACCCACCAATATGGTGTTTCAGAATTACGCCATCTTTCCTCATCTTAATGTTGAGCAGAATGTGGCCTATGGGCTGCGTCAGCAGAAGTTGTCTCGGGAGGAGCAGATGGAGAAAGTGTCATCGGCGCTCGCGATGGTGAAGCTTGAAGGATTCGAAAAGCGGGGTGCTGAAGAAATGTCCGGCGGGCAGAAGCAGCGGGTGGCTCTCGCGAGGGCGCTGATCAAGCGGCCCAAAGTACTGTTGTTGGATGAGCCCCTGGGTGCGCTGGATAAAAAACTGCGCGAGGAGATGCAGATTGAGCTGCGTATGCTGCAGCAGCAGGTCGGCATTACCTTTGTTTTCGTCACCCATGACCAGGAGGAGGCGCTGACGCTCTCAGATCGGGTTGCGGTGATGAGCGAGGGTGGGATTCTCCAGATGGATTCACCCCGGCAGATCTATGAGCGGCCCGGCAGCCGAGAAGTCGCCGACTTTATCGGCCAGATGAACCTGCTCGAGGGGGTCGTTCAGTCTGTGGGGGATGCGGTGACCGTCAAAACATCGACATTGGGAGAGGTTAGCGTTTTGGAAAATGACCAGGGTGTTAATGTGGGCGACGCCGTGACGCTTGCTGTACGCCCGGAAAATCTGCGACTGCGGACAGATTCCGAACCCGGCTCTGTCCGGGTGACTCTGGCCGCAAGCGCATTTTGGGGTCATACCACCTACTATCGGGTCACCGCAGAGGGCACGGATGCTGAGTCTCTGGATGTGGCCCAGCAGGATTACCGGGGCCCCGAGCGCGCCGGAGACCAAGCCTGGCTTTGCTTTAATCCAGAGGAACTTTTGCTATTGAAAGATTGATCACGAGCGCCGGGATTGGACCTTACTGTACAGCCGTACAGACAGTGGTATACCCGATATCGAGGCGGGCGTGCTGCAGTTTCACCGTCGTCTGAAACAGAAGATTCCGGTCATGGGCAAAACCCGCCCGCCGGTATCCGGCGCGCTGGCCGATGCCAACCGGAAACTTAAGGCTCGGGCGCGTGCTTAGAGTCGAAAGACCCCTGGCACCTGAAAATATTCCACAATAGCCTGTTTGAGAATATAAGGAGAATGAATATGACATCAGCGAGCAGTCCCATCGACCTCTCGGTGGTCCGGCGCATGGATGCTCACGTGGTTCACCCGTGGGAGTCGTTTGACAAGCCCAACACAAGCCGTACGGTTCTGGGCGGCGGTGAAGGGGCGTATGTTTTTGATGCAAAAGGAAACCGCCTGCTGGATGGCCCCGGGGGTATGTGGTGCGTCAACGCCGGCCACGGCCAGCAGAAGATCGTCGATGCCATTCATCAGCAGGCCATGCAACTCTCCTACACCAGTCCATGGAGTCATCCGACCGAGCCGGCAGCCCATCTCGCCGATCGCCTTGCGGCGGTCGCGCCCGGGGACCTCGATCACGTCTTTTATGCAACCGGCGGATCGACCGCAGTGGATTCGGCGCTGCGCTTTATGATGTTCTACAACAATGTCCTGGGCAGGCCGGAAAAAAAACACATTATCTCCCGCCACGACGCCTACCATGGCAGCACCTACCTCTCCGCTGCCGTGTCAGGAAAACCCCGGGACAAGAACTGGCTCGATACCCGGCTGGATACCGTGCATTTTGTTTCGTCCCCCAATCCGTATCGCCGACCGGAGGGAATGGACATTGATGCCTTCAGGCAGTTTCTGCTTGAAGAATTGGAAGACAAAATCCGGGAGGTTGGCCCGGAAAAGGTCGGCGCCTTCATTGCAGAGCCTATTCTGGCCTCCGGGGGTGTCATTGTTCCGCCGCCGGGCTATCACACGGCCTGTCTTGAGATCTGCCGCCGCCATGACGTGATCTACATATCGGATGAAGTGGTTACTGGATTTGGCCGGCTTGGCCACTGGTATGCGTCGGAGCCCGTTTTCGATATCACGCCGGATATTATCGTTTCTGCTAAGGGTTTGACATCGGGGTATATCCCCTTGGCTGCGGTCATCATCTCCGACAGGCTAATTCAGGCGGTCAGCGGCGACAGTGACCGCGGCTCAGTGTTTTCCAACGGCTTTACCTACTCGGGCCATCCTGTTGCCTGTGCGGCGGGGATCGCCAATATGGAAGTCTTTGAATCGCAGGGGCTGCTGGAGAACGCACGGGACGCAGGCCCTTACCTGCAGACAAAGTTGCGAACCTTGTCCGATCTTCCCATCGTCGGCGATATCCGCGGAATGGGGCTGATGGGATGCCTTGAGTGTGTTGCCAGCCAGGAGAGTCGACAGCCTCTGGAATTGGACTACGAAGTCGGCAGCCGGATTGACAAGCACTGCCAGGCGCTGGGTCTGCTGGTACGGCCGCTGATCAACATGTGCGTGATGTCCCCGCCGCTGTGTATCACCCGCGAGCAGATCGACGAAATGGTAAGTATCCTTTGTGAGGGAATTTCACGAACCATGGCTGATCTGGAAGCCGAGGGGATCGCGAAGTTTCACTGAGGGCGGGGCAGCGCCGGCACCTTCAGGCTACCCCGTAGTCCGCCTGGCTTACTGAGGGGATGCTGGCGCAGGATTGTGGTGTTGCGCGTAGTCGCGACAGGCAAGCCAGTCATCCGCGAAGTGAGCCCGGATTCGGTCGAGGCGCTCCGGAGGGATGAGCGGATCCGGGTCAAGGAACTGTTTCGGTACCAGTCGCGCGGCGCCAAGGATGCCGTAGCAGGTCCAAAGTCGCAGGCGGCGCTGAACCCGGTGAACGCCAGGATGCCGTGGCGGTTTGGGAATCTCGGAAAAAAGATGCTTTCCCACCTGTCGCACCACTTTGAGCTGGTCGTCGCTCCACGAACTGTGAACAACCGACAGATCAATCCGGTCACGCTGGTACCGGGCTCCGGTAAATGTGCAGAGCTGATCGATCAAGTAAAACGGATCAGTTTTCAGGTCTTCGTGGAAAAGTACCAGAGGCGCTGAGCCGAAACGCTTTTCAACGGCTTCTATCATCGGCATAAAGCGCATTTTCTGCTCGCCCCAGACGAGCGGTTCAGGACTGTCGAGATCTGCATAACGCTCGAACCCCGCACTGCCTCCGTTTTTGAGGTAGCGCCGGTAATGGGAGGCGATCCAGCGGTCATGCCGGCGCAGCACCAGGATGACCCGGGCATCGGCCTTGAATGCTGCAAACTCATCAAGGCGTTGGCCCAGCCGGTACGCCGCCTCGCGCGATATCAGATAGCGCTCGTCACGGGTCCGTTCGATCAGGGCCTGGTAACCACGGTAACGGTCGCGGGGCACATAGCAGATATCCTGCAGCACCGGGAAAACCCGGTTCTGCAAGTAGGTCGAAGCCGCCTTACCCAGACCGACGTGATAGAAAATCTGGTATTCGCTGGGGTCTCGGGCCACGGCGTGCCGGTGGGTGTGAGGACCTAGTTGGCGCGCTCGGTCTGTGCGCGCAGGGCAAGATAGTTCATCAGGTCGATAAGTTCGTTATGCCCACCCGCCCAGGACACCTTGGTCCGGTATTTTCCGTCAATAATGATCGTCGGCACACCGTCGGTTTCGTATCGGCCCGACATGTCAGCAGCGTGCGCCACCATGGAATCGACGCCGAAGGAATTAAAGGTGTCGAGGATCGGCTGTGGATCCAAATCCTGCGCTGCTACCCAATCGGCGACCTGTTCAACCGATCTGAACCGTTTGCGCTCATCATGAATGGCCTCAAAGTAAGGCTCGTGCAACCGGTCTACCAGGCCAAGGGCTACAAAGGTGTAATAAACCCGTGCATCGAA
>DCXP01000091.1:2132-46064 GCA_002327725.1 Proteobacteria bacterium UBA2133 | reverse complement strand
ATCCTAAAGGGTTGAGAGTGAGAACTAGAACACGTCAGTATCGATAGAGCGCAACGGAACCTAACTATGGCAGTCAACGTCAGCAACCAGAAAATCCGGATACGGCTGAAGGCTTTCGATCATCGCATGATCGACCGGTCGGCGCTGGAAATTGTGGATACTGCCCGCCGGACGGGCGCGGTTGTCAAAGGTCCGATTCCGTTGCCCACCCGCAAGGAGCGTTTCAATCTCCTGCGCTCGCCGCACAAGTACAAGGATTCGCGGGATCAGCTCGAGATCCGTATTCATAAGCGGATTATGGATATCGTGGAGCCGACCGATAAAACGGTGGATGCACTGATGAAACTGGATCTTGCGGCCGGGGTGGATGTCGAGATCAAGCTCGGTTAGCGGGAAACGGATCGTCAAACGGAAAGGAAGTTCAGGGAGCAACCGCAAATGGCATTAGGGCTCGTCGGGAAAAAGGTCGGTATGACCCGCGTCTTCAGTGACGAGGGCGTCTCTATACCTGTCACGGTGGTCCAGGTCGAGCCGAACCGGGTGACACAGGTCAAGCAGGAAGCATCTGATGGCTACGTGGCGCTTCAGTTGACCACAGGCGTCCGCCGGGCGAACCGGGTGACCAAGCCCCTGCGCGGCCATTTTGCCAAGGCAGGTACCGAAGCGGGCCGAAAGCTGTGGGAAGTGCGCGTTGACGCCGAGACGGCCGAGCAGTATCCGGCAGGATCCGAATTGACCGTGGAGATACTGCAACAGGGGCAGAAAGTAGACGTGCGCGGTACGACCATTGGTCGTGGATTTGCCGGGGTCATGCGCCGTCATGGCTTCGGTGGCGGCAGAGCGACCCATGGCAACTCCAAGGCACACCGCAAACCCGGTTCTATCGGCCAGAACCAGGATCCCGGCCGGGTATTTAAAGGAAAGAAGATGGCCGGTCACATGGGGAACGTCATGCGTGTCCAGCAGAATCTCGAGATCGTGCGCATTGACGCGGAGCGTAATCTCGTCCTGATTCGCGGATCGGTGCCCGGTCCGCGAGGATTCGATCTGTTGATCGAGCCCTCGGTCAAGGCCAGGGGCGATAACGCTGCGGCTGCGGACGCGGGCTGATAACCGGACGCAACATCGAAACCGGAAAACCCAAACAGGAATCAACGGTTGACCCTCGACGTTAAGCAGAACAAGGAAACAAACGTGGAACACGCAGTCGTAAAAATTGATGGCTCAACCGATCGAAAGGTCAGCCTGGCTGATACCGTGTTTGGCGTAGAGTACAAGGAGCCGTTGGTGCACCAGGTTGTCTGTGCATACCTCGCCGGAGCACGGGCTGGAACGAGTTCGCAGAAGAATCGCTCCGCAGTCAGTGGCGGTGGCGCGAAGCCCTGGCGGCAGAAGGGTACCGGACGGGCCCGGGCCGGCACTAATCGCAGCCCGCTTTGGCGTGGCGGCGGCAGGGCTTTCCCGGCGACGGCCCGCAGTTACGGCCAGAAGGTCAACCGCAGGATGTACCGGGCAGCGATACGGTCCATTCTTTCAGAACTGCTCCGGCAGGGCCGTCTTGTCATTTGTGACGATATCCAGTTAAGCGAGCCCCGTACCGCGAAGATGGCGAGCGCGCTGGGAGAACTGGGTGTGACTGGCCGCACACTGCTGGTCACCGCTGAATACGACGCAAACGTCACCCTTTCTGCCCGTAACCTCATCAGCGTCGAGGCCCTGGAAGCAAGCCGGCTGGATCCGGTAAGCCTGGTAGGCAGTGAGCACATCGTCTTTACCGAAAGCGCGCTTCGGAAAGTTGAGGAGGCCCTGCAGTGAACCCGGAACGTCTTCATCAGATTCTGCTCGCTCCCGTGATCTCCGAAAAGAGCACGACCGCAGCGGATGGCGCGAACCAGGTGGTCTTTCAGGTGCTGGCCGATGCGACCAAACCCGAAATCCAAAAAGCCGTCGAACAGCAGTTTAATGTTTCCGTCGAGGCGGTTCAGGTCATGAATGTCCGCGGCAAGGTGAAGCGTTTCGGCCGTACCCCAGGAAAACGCCCGAACTGGAAAAAAGCCTATGTACGTTTGGCCGAGGGGCAGGATATCGACTTTATGGGCGGCGGAAACTAAGGCCGCGGCGCAGCAAGCATAAACAGGACATCAGGCATGCCAGTCGTAAAACAGAAACCTACCTCCGCCGGCCGTCGCGGCATGGTCCGAGTGATATCGAAGGGGCTGCATAAAGGCCGCTCCGTTCCATCACTGACAGAACACAAGAGTGCGACTAACGGGCGGAACAATGCAGGGCGGATCACCGTCCGGCATCGCGGGGGCGGCCACAAACGGCATTACCGGATCATCGACTTCGCCCGTAAGAAGGACACCGTCCCAGCCCGGGTCGAACGCCTGGAATACGATCCGAACCGAACCGCGCACATCGCGCTGCTCCTCTACGCTGACGGCGAAAGGCGTTACATCGTTGCGCCAAAAGGTCTGTCGGTGGGCGACCCCGTCGCTTCCGGCGCCGACGTGCCGATCCGGAACGGCAACGCACTGCCGCTGAAGAATATCCCGGTAGGAACCGTGGTTCATTGCGTTGAGCTCAAGCCGGGTAAGGGAGCCCAGCTGGCCCGTTCTGCTGGTGCGTCCGTCCAGTATCTGGGCCGGGAGGGTGCTTATGCACTGATGCGCCTGCGGTCGGGGGAAACCCGGCGGGTACTTGCCGAGTGCCGGGCGACCGTGGGCGAAGTGGGTAACGCCGTGAACTCCCTGCGGAAACTGGGTAAAGCCGGTGCCAAGCGTTGGCGCGGTATCCGCCCGACTGTCAGAGGTGTCGCCATGAATCCCGTCGACCACCCGCATGGCGGTGGCGAGGGCAGGACTTCGGGTGGCCGGCACCCGGTAACACCGTGGGGTGTCCCCACCAAGGGTTATCGAACCCGTCGCAACAAACGGACCAACTCGATGATTATTCGCAGAAGGAAGAAATAACTATGCCCCGTTCGGTCAAAAAAGGCCCCTTTGTGGATCATACCCTGTGGGCGAAGGTGTCCAAGGCCCAGGAAGAGGGTTCGCGCCGGCCGATCAAGACCTGGTCACGCCGGTCCATGATCATGCCCGAATTTGTCGGTCTCACGATCGCGGTACACAACGGCAAGCAGCACGTTCCGGTGCTGGTTACTGAGAACATGGTGGGGCACAAACTGGGCGAGTTCGCGGTGACCCGGACTTTCCGCGGCCATGTCGGTGATCGGAAAGTAAAGTAGTCAAAAAGAGCAGTCAGGCAGATCTGGAACAACGCAAGCAAAAGCCAGTAAGGAAGTAAGGCAGAAGAGACAAAAACCATGGAAGTCAGAGCCATCGCCCGTTTCGTCAGGCTATCACCGCAAAAAGGCCGCCTGGTGGCAGATCAGGTCCGCAACCTTCCTGTGGGCAAGGCGCTCGAACTGCTGCAGTTCAGCCCGCGCAAGGCAGCCGGCGTCATCCGTAAGGTGCTTGAGTCGGCTATTGCCAACGCCGAACACAATGAGGGCGCGGATATCGATGAGCTCAAGGTGAGCCAGATCATGGTCGACGAAGGTCCGGTCATGAAGCGCTGGCGGCCCCGGGCGAAGGGTCGGGCGGTTCCAGTGACCAAGCCGACCAGCCACATTACCGTCAGTGTCAGCGACAACGGATCGAGGAGCAATTAACAGATGGGCCAGAAGATTCATCCTAACGGATTCCGATTGGGCGTCATTCGCGGCTGGGACGCCAAATGGTTTGCCACCGGGAAAACTTATGCGAGAAATCTGGTCGCAGACCAGACGATCCGCAGTTTCCTGCGCAAGCGCCTCGCGAATGCGGCCATCAGCCGTATCGAACTGGTCAGGGCCGGTGAGACCCTGAACGTGACCATTCATACCGGCCGTCCCGGAATTGTGATTGGCAAAAAAGGCGAGGACATTGAGAAACTGCGCAAGGATATTCTCCGGCTCAACAATAACGTGCCGGTGCAGGTAGCCGTCGAGGAGATCCGCAAGCCCGAGCTCGACGCCAGACTGGTTGCCGAAAATGTCTGCCAGCAGCTGGAAAAACGGATCATGTTCCGGCGGGCAATGAAAAGGGCCGTTCAGAACACCATGCGCCTTGGCGCCAAGGGTGTGAAGATCATGATCGCGGGCAGGCTCAATGGCGCTGAAATCGCGCGAACCGAATGGTATCGCGAGGGGCGCGTTCCGCTGCACACGCTTCGGGCGGATGTTGATTTCGGCTTCGCGGAGGCGCACACCACCTACGGCGTGATCGGGGTAAAGGTGTGGGTGTTCAAGGGTGAAGTGATGCAGGGGGCGGCCGAGGTTGAGGCGCCCAGCGCGAACCAGCCGACGCCCGCTGTGTGAGGATGATTTGAGATGCTGCAGCCAAAAAGAAGCAAATTCCGAAAACAGCAAAAAGGCCGAAACCGTGGCCTCGCCGTGCGCGGCAGCCGGGTCAGTTTCGGGGATTTCGGCCTTAAGTGTACGGGTCGCGGCCGTCTCACTGCCCGGCAGATTGAGTCAGCACGAAGAGCCATCAACCGGCACGTCAAACGCGGCGGTCGGGTCTGGATCCGGATATTTCCTGACAAGCCGGTTTCCAAGAAACCCCTGGAAGTCCGGATGGGCAAGGGCAAGGGCAACCCCGAGTACTGGGTCGCACTGGTACAGCCGGGAACCATGCTTTATGAAATTCAGGGTGTCGACGAAGAACTGGCCCGTGAGGCGTTCCGCCTTGCCGGCGCCAAGCTACCGGTCGCCACCTCTTTTGTGAAACGCCAGGCAGCGTGACGAGATGGTAGAGAAAAAAGTTTCAGAACTGAACGCATCGGAACTCAAGACCGAACTTCTTGAGTTGCGAAAAGAGCAGTTTAATCTGCGGATGCAGCGGAGTACGGGTCAATTGGCGAACCCGTCCCGATTCAAGGCGGTCCGGCGGCAGATTGCGCGGATCAAGACCCGTATGGTCGAAGTCAACAGGACGGTTCCATGAGCGAAGAAAAAGTTGAGGCGCCAGCCGGGCGGACCCGGAGCGTACGAGGCAGTGTCGAGAGTGCCAGGATGGATAAAACCATCACGGTTCTGGTTGAACGGCAGCTGCGTCATCCGCTCTATAAAAAATACATCCGCCGGTCGACCCGTCTTCATGCCCATGACGCTGAAAACCAATGTCGAAAGGGAGACATCGTCATCATCGAAGAATGCCGGCCGATCTCGAAGTTGAAGAGCTGGCGGCTGGTTAAAGTCGTGAGCCGGTTAGACGAAGCTGCGGACAGTTGATACCAGCAGTCGGCATAAAGGGTTAGAGATTCCAGAGATTAGAGAAAAAAGCGGCACGCAGGTCGGTTACAAAAATTACACGTTACAAGTCGGTATAGAGCAATGATCCAGATGCAGAGCAACCTGAGTGTCGCTGATAATAGCGGAGCCCGCCGGGTGCAGTGTATTAAGGTGCTGGGCGGCTCCAAGCGCCGTTACGCGGGTATTGGCGACATCATCAAGATCAGCGTGAAAGAGGCCATCCCCAACAGCCGTGTGAAGAAGGGAGACGTCTATCACGCGGTCGTCGTCCGGACCAAGCATGGTGTCCGGCGCGGAGATGGGTCACTGATTCGCTTCGACAGCAACGCCGCGGTTCTGCTCAACGCGCAGTATCAGCCAGTGGGAACCCGCATCTTTGGCCCGGTCACCCGCGAATTAAGGTCCGAGCGTTTCATGCGGATCATCTCGCTGGCGCCGGAAGTATTGTGAGGCTGTGGGGTTGATTGAATGAAGAAATTTCGAAAGGGTGACGATGTCGTGGTACTCACGGGACGCGATAAAGGCAAGCGGGGGACCATCCTGCGGGTCCTGGATGAGAAGCGCGCCCTGGTAGACAGCGTCAATGTGGTCAAGAAGCACACCCGGCCCAACCCCAACAAGGGCGAAACGGGTGGGATTATCGAAAAAGAGTCGCCGATCCGGCTCTCGAACCTTGGCATGTACAACCCGAACAGCAAAAAGCCCGACCGGGTCGGCTTTAAGTTTCTCGAAGATGGCCGAAAGGTCCGAGTGTTCCGTTCAGACGGAGAGATGATCGACGTCGGCTGATGTCGACAGGCGGATTACCATGGCACGATTGCAAGAGCATTATCAGAAGACTGTCGTTCCGGCCCTTATGGAGCAGTTCAAGTATTCCAGCGCCATGCAGGTGCCCCGGATTACGAAAATTACATTGAATATGGGCGTGGGCGAAGCCATCGTAGACAAAAAGGCGATGGAAGCAGCGGTGGATGATCTGACGCGGATTGCCGGGCAGAAGCCGATTGTCACCAAAGCACGCAAATCTGTTGCCGCCTTCAAGATTCGGGAAGGATGGCCGATCGGCTGCAAAGTCACCTTGCGACGCGAACGCATGTACGAATTCCTGGATCGACTGATCACCGTGGCCATCCCGCGGGTTCGGGATTTCCGGGGTTTGTCAGTCCGCGCCTTTGATGGCCGGGGCAACTTCAGCGTCGGGCTCAAAGAGCAGATCGTTTTTCCGGAGATCGACTACGACAAGGTCGACACCCTCCGGGGTCTCGATGTGACGATCACAACCACCGCCGGGACGAATGAAGAAGGCGAGGCGCTACTTCGCGGGTTCAATTTCCCGCTTCGTAAATAGGAAGTTACTTATGGCAAAAAAATCAATTCTTGCGCGTGAGGTCAAGCGTCGCAGACTGAATGAGCAGCACCGCGCTGAGCGTGAAACGCTGCGCCAACGGGTGGTCGATGAGTCCCTGTCATATGATGAACGCTGGCAGGCCATGCTCGATCTGCAGAAGCTGCCCCGGGATTCGGCGCGCACGCGGCAGCGGAACCGCTGCGCCCTGACCGGGCGCCCGCGCGGATATTTCCGCCGGTTTGGACTCGCGCGCAACGCGCTGCGGGAAGTTGCCATGCGCGGAGAGGCGCCGGGCGTTGTCAAGGCCAGTTGGTAGCAGCCGGCCGCCCATACTGGTACCCGAAGAGAATCCAGAGTCATCAGAGTCAGCAGAACCTAGGTTTATAGAGGCTCAGAGGAAATTGCAAATATGAGTATGTCGGATCCCATCGCAGATATGCTGACCCGTGTCCGCAACGCCCTGGCCGTGGGAAAACGAACGGTCACGATGCCGGCGTCCAACATGAAGCAGGCAATTGCAGAAGTGCTAAAAGAGGAAGGGTACATCAGTGATGTTCAAACGCATGAAGAAGGCGCCCACAGGAATATGACGATCACGCTCCGTTATGCCGACGGTGTTGGTGCTATCGAGGATATTCAGCGGGTAAGTCGCCCGGGCCGAAGGGTGTATTGCAGCGTGTCGGACATGCCGCAGGTCAACGGGGGTTTGGGCATCGTGATGGTCTCGACTTCCAAAGGCCTGATGACCGACCGGCAGGCGAGGTCTTCCGGTGTCGGCGGCGAAGTGGTCTGTCGGGTCTTTTAGCCTGACGAAGAATCTGGAGCACAAGTTATGTCCCGAGTCGCAAAGAATCCGATTAACCTCCCCAGCGGGGTAGAGGCCGTACTCGGCGATGCATCGGTAAGCGTCAAGGGGCCTCAGGGGGAGCTTTCCCTGGATCTGCATCCCAGCATCGGCGTCGATCAGGCAGAAGGCAGTCTTCAGGTCCGCCCGCAGGATGATCAGTCCTGGGCGATGGCCGGTACTTTCCGGGCGCTGATCGCCAACATGGTTACCGGCGTGAGCACCGGGTTTGAGAAAAAACTGGAGATTGTCGGCATTGGCTATCGCGCACAGGCTCAAGGGAAAAAACTGAACCTCAGCCTGGGGTTCTCCCATCCTGTGGTGTATCAGATGCCTGAGGGTGTGTCGGTAGAGACCCCTACACAGACTGAGATTGTGCTCAAGGGATCAGACAAGCAGCAGGTAGGGCAGGCCGCCGCCGAGATTCGCGGTTTCCGGCCCCCGGAACCCTATAAAGGAAAGGGCATCCGCTATTCCGGTGAATACGTGGTCCGTAAACAGGCCAAGAAGAAGTGACCCCTAAGCTAAGTTCAACGAATTATTGGGATCAGGCAGCATGAGTGAGAAAAAAACTTCACGCATCCGCCGCGGTGTCAGGACGCGTTCGCGGATCTCGCGTGATCGCGTCAACCGGATGAGTATTTTCCGTACTCCGCGTCATATCTATGCCCAGATCATCGATCCGTCCGGTGGGCGCGTCCTGGCGAGCGCCTCCAGTCTCGAGGCGGAAGTTCGTGCCGATCTCAAGCACGGCAGCAATATTGCGGCAGCAGCCGTCGTTGGAAAACGAATTGCCGAGAAGGCAATCGCTGCGGGCGTCGACAACGTCGCATTCGACCGTTCGGGCTTTCGCTATCACGGTCGGGTGAAGGCGCTGGCAGAGGCCGCCCGGGAAGGCGGATTGAAGTTTTAACAGGATACAGGATAAAGACGGCAGAGAGTTTTATGGCAACGAACGCGGATCAGATCGGGACCGACAGCGAAGGCTTCATTGAGCAGTTGATTAACGTACGCCGGGTTGCGAAGGTGGTCAAGGGCGGGCGGATCTTCGGATTTTCAGCGCTGACGGTGGTAGGGGACGGCAAAGGCCGTGTGGGTATAGGCCGGGGCAAAGCCCGTGAAGTACCTGTTGCTGTACAGAAAGCGATGGACGAAGCCCGGCGCGACATGCAGAAGATCAGCCTGAAAAAGGGAACCCTGCACTACGCTACCGTCGGCCGCCACGGCGCGGCACGGGTGATTATGCGGCCCGCATCAGAAGGTACCGGCATTATTGCCGGCGGCACCATGCGTGCCATTTTCGAGGCGGCTGGCGTAAGAAATGTGCTGGCCAAGGTCATCGGCACCACCAACCCGGTCAACGTGGCACGTGCCACCATCGCGGGTCTCACCGGAATGCGTAACCCCCGGCAGGTTGCCATCCGTCGTGGCAAATCGGATGAGGACATCAGGGGCCAGGAGTCCGCAGATGAGTAACCGGCGCATCAAGGTGACGCTGGTCAAGAGCAAGCATGGCCGGGGCGCAAAGCAGTTGGCCTGTGTTCGTGGTCTTGGATTGCGGCGGATGCACCAGACCGTGGAACTCGAAGAAACGCCTGCCGTAAAAGGCATGGTCAATAAAGTATCGCACCTGGTTAGGGTAGAGGTAAGCTGAAATGCGGTTGAACGAACTTAAACCGGCGGGAGGTTCCCGTCCGGCAGCCAAGCGTGTCGGGCGTGGTCCCGGCTCCGGTCTCGGCAACACTGCCGGGAGAGGCGTCAAGGGACAGAAGTCGCGCTCCGGCGGCTATCACAAAGTGGGGTTTGAAGGCGGGCAGATGCCCCTGCAGCGGCGCTTACCCAAAAGAGGTTTCCGCTCACTGATGCGTCCCCGCGTCGCCGAGGTCAGACTGCACGAACTCCAGAAGATGGATTCCGGTGATATTGATCTCGCAACGCTAAAAGCGGCCGGCGTGATTCGCCATGACGCAATTCGGGCCAAAGTCATTGCCTCCGGAAGCATCGAACGTGCGGTGGTTCTGCGGGGAATCGGTGTGACCGCAGGCGCCCGGGCGGCAATTGAGCAGGCCGGAGGCAAGGTCGAGGCCTAATCGACATGGCAGCGTCCCCTCTGGCAGCGATCGGCAAGATGACGGAACTGCGCCAGCGCATTCTGTTTGTGCTGGGCGCCATGGTGGTGTTCCGGGTGGGCACCCATATCCCGATCCCCGGGGTTGATCCCACTGCCGTTGCGGCGCTTTTTGAGCAGACCCGGGGCTCGATCGTCGATATCTTCAACATGTTTTCCGGCGGCGCGCTGAAAAGACTCTCGATTTTTGCCCTGGGGGTCATGCCGTATATCTCGGCGTCCATCATCATCCAGATGATGACCTCGGTCATTCCGCAGCTTGAAGCGCTGAAAAAAGAAGGCGAGGCCGGACGGCGGAAAATTACACAGTACACCCGATACGGCACCGTTGCCCTGGCGCTCTTCCAGGGTCTTGGCATCGCGATCGCCATTGAGGGCCAGCAGGCGGCAGGAGGGCCGGTGGTCCTGGTGCCGGGGCTTGGGTTCAAGGTCACTACGGTCGCGACGCTGGTCACCGGGACCATGTTCCTGGTGTGGCTGGGAGAGCAGATCTCAGAACGCGGTATCGGCAACGGTATTTCTCTCATCATCTTCGGCAGCATCGTCGCCGGACTGCCGTCCGCGGTTGCGGGAACCCTTGAACTGGCCCGTACCGGTGCGTTCACGCCCATCGGCGTGCTGGCCCTTTTTATCGGAGCGATCGTGGTGACCGGATTCGTCGTTTTTGTCGAAAGAGGACAGCGTCGGTTGACAGTCAACTATGCAAAGCGTCAGCAGGGAAGACGTATGCTGGCCGGACAGACAACCCATTTGCCGCTGAAACTGAATATGTCGGGCGTGATCCCGCCGATCTTCGCCTCGAGCATGATTCTGTTTCCCGCGAGCCTCGGGAGCTGGTTTGGCCAGTCTGAGGGCATGGGCTGGCTAAGGGATATCGCGACAACGCTCTCGCCGGGCCAGCCCATCTACACGCTGGTGTATGCAGGCATGATCATTTTCTTCTGCTTTTTTTACACAGCACTTGTGTTTAATCCAAAGGAAATCGCCGACAATCTTAAGAAGTCCGGTGCGTTTGTTCCGGGAATCCGTCCGGGCGCGCAAACGGCGGGATATATCGACAAAGTGGTGTCCCGGCTGACGCTCGCAGGCGCCGCCTACCTGACGGTCGTCTGCCTCATTCCAGAATTCCTGATTGTCAAATGGAGCGTGCCTTTCTATTTTGGAGGCACATCGTTGCTGATCATCGTCGTGGTCATGATGGATATGATGTCGCAGGTCCAGTCCTATCTGATGTCGCGGCAGTATGAAAGCCTTATGAAGAAATCATCGCTGGTCGGCGGTATGGGCATGCCGCGCTAGGATCGCCAGCAGGAGAAGTACAATGAAAGTAAGAGCATCAGTGAAGAAAATGTGCCGGAACTGCAAGATCATCCGGCGCAACGGCAGGGTCCGCGTGATCTGTGTAGACCCCAGACACAAGCAGCGTCAGGGCTAAACGCAGCGTTTTGCATACCGGAACCGTAATCAGCAAGAGGCAACAACATTGGCACGTATAGCAGGCATCAACCTACCCGCTCATAAGCACATTGAGATCGCGCTGACCTCTGTCTACGGCATTGGCCGTGTGACGGCACAGCGGATCTGTGATGGAGCGGGGATCGGACGCAACACCAAGGTTCACGATCTTTCCGAGGAGGACGCAGACCGCTTGCGTTCCCAGGTGGCCACGATCTCGGTCGAGGGTGACCTCCGTCGCGAAGTTTCCATGAACATCAAGCGCTTGATGGATATGGGCTGTTACCGGGGCATGCGTCATCGACGGGGTCTGCCGGTCAGAGGTCAGCGGACCTCGACGAATGCAAGGACCCGCAAAGGTCCCAAGCGGCCGATCCGTAAATAAGCGTAGGAACTGACAACATGGCTAAGGTACAGAGCAAAAAACGCACGAAAGCGAAAGTCCGCAAGAACGTGCTCGAGGGAGTGGCGCACATCCATGCGACTTTTAACAACACCATCATCACCATCACCGACCGGCATGGCAATGCGGTAGCCTGGGCCACCTCCGGAGGGGCCGGATTCCGGGGCAGCCGTAAAAGCACACCGTTCGCGGCGCAGGTGGCTGCCGAGACCGCTGGCCGGACGGCACAGGAATTTGGGATGAAGCAGCTTGATGTCAAGGTGAAGGGCCCCGGCCCGGGTCGGGATTCATCCGTACGAGCGCTCAACAACTTGGGTTTTGAAATCAATTCGATCACAGACGTGACACCGGTTCCGCACAACGGCTGCCGGCCGCCGAAGCGGCGGCGCGTCTGATCAGCGCAGGCAGCAGAGAAAGAAACTTATGGCCAGATACCGAGGACCCACGTGTAAACTCGCCCGGCGTGCCGGGACCGATCTCTTTCTCAAGAGCCCGGTCCGCGCGCTGGATTCCAAGTGTAAGTTTGACCGTCCGCCGGGCTTCAAGGCAGGCGCACGCCGACCGCGGGTGACGGTGTACGGCACGCAGCTTCGAGAGAAGCAGAAGTTGCGGCATATATACGGCCTCATGGAAAAGCAGTTCCACAGCTATTACCTTGCCGCGGCCAGGGCCAAGGGTTCAACCGGCGAAACGCTGTTGCAGCTTCTGGAGTCGCGCCTTGACAGCGTCGTCTACCGGATGGGCTTCGGTATTACCCGGGCGGAAGCCCGTCAACTGGTCGGTCACAATGCAGTTCTGGTCAATGGTGCCAAGGTGAATATTCCCTCCTTCCAGGTGAAGCCCGGGGATGAGGTCACCGTCCGTGAGCGTTGCCGCGGCCAGCTCCGGATCAAGTCGGCTCTCGAGATTGCGGAGCAACTCGGTTTTGTACCCTGGGTCGACGTGGACAGTAAGGCATTCAAGGGCGTGTTCAAGGCTGTACCTGACCGCGCGGAACTGTCCCAGGAGATCGATGAATCGCTGGTGGTGGCCCTTTACTCGAAATAATCCGAGTTGCGGATATGTCAGCGCTTAACGATGCGCGGAACATCACGCCAGTTTTACGAATGAAACACGACACATTTCAGAGGTAAGTACTCAATGTCGCAAGCCAGAGAAGAGTTTCTCAAACCGAACGTCATCAATGTCGACACGGTGAATGACACCCGGGCCCGTGTGACCCTGGAGCCGTTGGAGCGGGGGTTCGGCTACACATTAGGCAATGCGCTGCGTCGCATTCTGCTCTCTTCCATGTCCGGCGCTGCCGTGACCGAGGTACGGATCGAAGGAATCAGCCATGAATACTCAGCGGTGCCAGGCGCCCAGGAGGATGTCATCGCTATTCTGCTGAATCTCAAAAACCTGGCTGTGCGGATGCATAACCGGGAAGAAGTTGTTCTTCGTGTCTCCAAGAAAGGTCCGGGGCCGGTGACGGCAGGGGATATCCAGCTCGACCACGACGTCGAAGTGGTAAACCCCGACCACCTGCTGGCAAACCTGTCCCCGGATGGTGAACTGAACATGGAGATCACGGTCAGCACCGGCCGCGGTTACCAGGTGGTTGATCTGGGTGCCGAGGAGACGGAGACCCGGGGCGTTGGGGTGCTGCGCCTGGACGCGTCCTACAGCCCGATCCGCAGCGTCTCCTACACGGTTGAAAATGCCCGTGTGGAGCAGCGTACTGACCTCGACAAACTGGTGATGGAGATTGAAACCAACGGTACTATCGACGCCGAAGAGGCTGTACGGCGTGCCGCCAAAATCCTTCATGAGCAGATCTCGGTATTTGTCCAGCTCAAGGAATCCGAAACCGCTGACGCCGAAGTGCTCGAAGAGCGGATTGATCCGGTTCTGCTGCGCTCGGTTGACGATCTGGAACTCACTGTGCGGTCGGCAAATTGCCTCAAGGCCGAGAATATCTATTACATCGGGGATCTCATTCAGCGGACTGAAGTCGAGTTGTTGAAGACACCCAACCTCGGCAAGAAATCGCTGACCGAGATCAAGGATGTGCTGGCGACCCGCGGACTTTCCCTGGGTGTGAAACTCGAGAACTGGCCGCCGGCATCGCTGCAGCGGGAAAAACGCGACAGCCTGCACTGATCATCGGGAATTTAGCGAGTCTAGCGAGAATAGTAGGGAGAAGCTGTTATGCGTCATCACAAGAGCGGTCGTGTGCTGGGACGGGATTCCAGCCACCGGAAAGCCATGTTCGCAAATATGGCGGCATCCTTATTCACGCATGAACAGATCCGCACCACCCTGCCCAAAGCCAAGGAACTGCGGCGCGTCGCGGAGCCGCTGATCACGCTCGCCAAGACACCGTCTGTGGCAAACCGGCGTCTTGCCTATGCCCGTCTTCAGGATCGTGAAGCCGTGAGCAAGCTTTTTGACACGCTCGGCCCGCGCTTCCAGGACCGCGCCGGAGGCTACACCCGTATCCTCAAATGCGGTCTGCGCTCCGGTGATGGCGCGCCGATGGCGTATGTGCAACTGCTCGACAGGCCCGAAACAGACGAAGCCGATACCGAATCAGAATAACGGTGCTGCCGTGCCGGTCTTCGGCTAACGCGACTTTTCTCGCCGAGCACCCACTACCCATCGGATTGGCGAAGCCGGACGGGCGGGTACAAAGACGCTCACCTCCATGAACATAAAGCCACTGGAGATTGACCGGGAAACCGGACTCCTTAGCGGGAGTGCGTGCCTGTGCTCGCCGCACTGTGACGACCGGCCGGAAGGGGTCAGTATCAGCGCGCTGGTGATCCACGCGATCAGCCTTCCCCCGGGCTATTTCGATACGGGGCCGATCAGCGACCTTTTCCTGGGATGCCTGGATGCAGATGCCCATCCGTATTTCAGGGAGATCACGATTCTGAAGGTTTCCACACATTTTCTGATTGACCGTGAGGGCGAGGTCACGCAGTTTGTACCAGTGATCCGGCGCGCATGGCACGCCGGTAACTCCTTCTTTGGCGGGCGGGGCCAGATTAACGACTTTTCGGTCGGTGTCGAACTGGTGGGCTCCGACGAGACACGGTTTACCGATAACCAGTACACGACCCTGGCATCACTGACCCGGGCGTTGCAGTTTGCCTGGCCTGCTATTACGACAGACCGGATCGTGGGCCACTCTGACATTGCGCCCGGCCGAAAAACCGACCCTGGGCCGCATTTCGACTGGCCGCGGTATCGGCGTTTACTCACCTCGGGATAACGCCAGTCCCGCGATCAAGAAGGCGATGACGTAGACAATCAGCCGGTATGTCACCATCGAGCCTGGCGGGATACAGATAAACGACATTCCGGTGAGTCCACGCTTTCCGATCTCGTGGGCGAGGCGGATGATCTCGTAATCGCTCATCCCCATCGGTTCGGCGAGTTCCCCGAGAATATCTCCTGGCGCGGGGCCGGCGCCCCCGAGAATGTCCATGTCAAAGTGGACGTAGACGTCGTCGGTGCCCTCATAGGCATGCCGGAGTTCTTCGCAGAGACCCGCAATTCCGAGCTCTGTCCGAACCTTCCACATCGGGTAGAAATGCGCCCCCTGTCGCATGTAGTCCCGAACAACACTGGCTTCTTCCAGCATCCCGCGTTCTCCGATCTCGACGAGATTCGGAATTGAGAAATTGGGAAGACTGCTGAAGGTCTTTGATTTCCAGTTGCCGCTGCCGGCGATGCGTTCGTCCCCGGTGAGGTAGTCGAGCGGTCGCGAATCCCAGTGGGTGTCGGTACTGATCATGCCGACCTTGCCGGCAGAGCGTTCAGCGATCGGCTTGGCGATGGCATAGGAACTGCAGGGACTGTTCTGGCCGATGACGATCGGGATGGCGCCTGCTTCAAGCGCCCGGTTGACCAGTTCCTCAACTGCAGCCTGGGCTTTCAGGATATTTTCCGCAGTCGGGTCGAGGTTACTTTCCGTCGGGATCTCGGCATCTCCCATGTCGACCACGGTGAGCTTCTCGAAGATATCGACATCGAACTCCTGAATGTAGCCGCTGGGATAACGTGCGGACTGCTGCCGGACCCGCATCGGTGCCGCGAGCCACTCGGTTTTGTCTACGCCTGCGTACTTTCCGCGTGCGCCCGCCACGTAGGGTGCACCAATGATGGCGACGTCGGCGCCGGAGATCCCCTCTTCTGCGCGCGCCAGCGGGACACCCATGAATGTCGGTGTCTCGGCGTTGATCATCGGCAGGGTGTCGCTGTTGATGTTGGTATAGCCGCCCATACCTTCCCAGGGGGGTTTGCTCATGTCACGTGTCCTTTAGCATGGTTTCAGTTGTGAATGACCGCTCTTGGTATCCGGTTTACCGGTTGGCAGGCGCCATCGGTCACGATTGCGGTCTCGCCGATGCACATGCTGAGCCCGGTACGGTCATCCAGGAGAATCATATGCAGAAAAAAGACCATCCCGGCTTCAAGAACCTGGGGATTGTCCTTCCAGATCATCGGCCAATCCATCCAGGAGGGTGGGTAGCTGATGCCGACCGAGTAACCGCAGGCGCTGAGCGCAGCATCGGCGAAGCCGTGCGCTTGCATGGCCTCCGCATGTGCAGCGTAGAGATCTCCCACCGTGTTTCCCGCTGTTAAGCGCTCCTGGCAGGCGTCGAGCGCATCGGCACAGGTCTCGTTCATCGCCTGGTGGCGAGGATCCACCGTGCCGGTCAGGATGTTGTACATCATGCAGGTGTGATAGTGCCGGTACGCGGCAGCGGGCTCAAAGACCACTTGATCCTGCTGCGCGATGACTTCATCTCCGGTGTGATAGCGGCAGAAAACAGCAGCGTCTCCGGCTCCCATGGGCCAGCGGCTGGCGGTGGGGTCGCCTCCTTCAGAGAGGAGTGTATTCATCATCGCCCCGTAGGCGGTTTTCACCGTACTGCCGGGCTGGGTATGCGTGATGCTGGTCTGAAGGATTGCATCACAGATCCTGCCCGATGTTCGAACATACTCAAGTTCAAGATCGCTCTTGACTAGCCGGACCAGCCGCACCAGATCTGAAGCGTCGACAATTCGGCACAAGCCTTCAAGCGCTTCGTTGACCATCAACGCACGCTGCCCGGTAAGCCCGTAAGCATGGTATTCAATCCCGATCCGCTGGTTCGTACAGCCATGCGCCTTAAGAATGCGGCGCAGTTCCAGGCCCGGCGAGGCATTCTCCTCGTCAATCCAGATCTGAATGTCCTCGACGATGGAGGTTTCCCGGGACTGGATCCGATCCGCGGTGCGGGTCAGCAGCGTGAGCCCCCCATCAAGACCGAGGTACATCGCCTGAAACATCGAGTAGCCGCTGCTGTCATACCCGGTCAGGTAGAACATGCTTTCCTGGCGGAAGAGGACCAGGCCGTCAAGCTCGGCTGCGGCCATTGCTTTTCGTGTCCGGGCGATTCGATGATCGAATTCTTCCCTCGGAAAGTGGAGCATGTCAGCGTGGGCGGCGGGTGAGCAAAGCGTCAGGACGCCTCGGATGCTTCGGCCTTGGTCTGGGCCTAGGCTGGTTTCTCATGCTGCCAGAGAATATCGGGTTCACCAGCAGACTGATTGAGGCTGCGGGCCATCACGAAGAGAAGATCGGAAAGGCGGTTGATGTACTGGCGCGACGCATCAGAGACTGCATGCCCATCATCAACCGAGAAGAGCGCACGCTCAACCCGCCTGCAGGTACTGCGCGCCACGTGGCAGAGCGCTGCCGCCCGGGTGCCGCCCGGCAGGATAAATTCTTCCAGCGGCGCAAGCGATGCGTTGAGGTCGTCCAGCATATTCTCAACGGCCGTGACCCGCTCAGGGGGTACCAGCGAGTGCCCGGGAAGGCTCAGTTCTCCACCGAGATCAAACAGGGTGTGCTGGACAATGGCCAGAAACTGGCGGATCTCCTCGGGCAGGTTTTCGCTCATCATCAGGCCGATCAGGCTGTTCAGTTCATCCACCTGGCCCATTGCCTCGACCCGTGGCGAAGTCTTGGAAACGCGGGTCCCGTCGCCGAGGCCGGTCATGCCCTCGTCCCCAGTACGGGTATAGATTTTGCTGAGTCTCTTTCCCATGGAATTATTCCCGATAGTGATCGCGCAATAGTAAATCAACCGACGTGCGGAATATAGGCAATGGCCCTGAAGTCGTTGACGTTGGTGCAGGTGGGCCCGGTGACGACAAGGTCGCCGAGTCGCTCAAAGAAGCTGCCCGCGTCATTACGGGCCAGATAGGCACGGGGGTCCATGCCCAGAGCGGTTGCGCGTGCCAGGGTATCCGGGGTGATGACGGCGCCGGCTGCCTTGCTCGCACCATCAATGCCATCGGTGTCAGCGGCGATCGCAAATGTATCCGGCCTGCCGTCAAGGGCGATTGCAAGGGCGAGTAGGTACTCCTGATTAGGCCCGCCTTTGCCTGCACCGCGAAGTGCCACTGTTGCCTCTCCTCCGGAGAGCAGAACAAGACCCGGGTCACCCGGATGTGCCAGCAGTTTTTGCTCAAATATTTTCGCCTGTTCGCCTGCCAGCACCGTTGCAATGCCCTCGATGCGCTCGCCTAGGCTGATCGCTTTAAAACCATTCTGTCCAACGTAGACGGCCGCAGCCTCAAGTGCGCCTGCCGCGGTCGCGACAATACGGAATTCACTGTGCGCGAGTGCAGCGTCACCCGGGAAGGGGCTTTCGGCTGCTTTGGAACGCAGGTGGGATGCTATTGATGCAGGTGTTTGGATTCCGAAAGAATCAAGAATCGCAAGCGCCTCATCGCGGGTGGTGGGATCACCGACCGTGGGCCCCGAGGCGATGGTGGCCGGATCATCTCCCGGCACATCGGAGATGGCGAGCGTCAGCGTGCGGGCCGGAAAGGCGGCTGCGGCGAGCCGCCCGCCCTTGATGGTGGATAAATGTTTGCGCACGGTATTGATTTCATGGATGGTCGCGCCACAGGCGAGCAGGCTCCGGGTGATTTGTCTTTTCTCATCCAGGGTGACCCCAGCAGGGGGAAGGCTCAACAGGGAACTGCCGCCCCCGGAGAGCAGGCACAGCAGAAGATCATCGGAACCGAGGGAAGCGGCCAGGTCCAGAATCCTCTGTGCGCCTTTCTGTCCTGCCGTATCGGGGACCGGGTGACTGGCCTCAACGATATTGAGCGACCGGCAGGTGCGCTCGTGCCCGTAAGGCACCAGCACCAGACTATCAGAGACCCCCGTGAGGGCATCATCAAGCGCTTCGGCCATGGCGGCGCCCGCTTTGCCGGCACCCACGACAACGGTCCTGCCTTTGGGCGTCGGAGGCAGATGGTCAGCGAGCGCTTTGGTGGGATAAGCCTTTGAAAGCGCGGAATCAAAAAGACCGCGTAAGAGCTTTCTGGCTGCCGGATGACTCATGTGGGCTTGCATGTCCAGGCGTTTAGACGGCATGCTTAGGGTTCAGGCCGGTGATCATAAAACATAAACGGAGGAGATATGTATCAGTACGAGGCGTATGAGGATCCCATTCAGCGTCCACGCTATACCGGACTGCCGACCTTCATGCGGGCTCCCTACCGGGAAGACTATGCTGATCTTGATATCGGGCTGGTTGGTGTCCCCTTTGACGGTGGCGTGACCAACCGTACGGGTGCGCGCCATGGCCCCCGGGAGATCCGCAATCAGTCGAGCCTCATGCGCCGGCACAACCAGTCTAGCGGCATCGGCCCGCATGATATCTGTGCGGCCGCGGATGTGGGCGATGCCTGGGTGCAGTCACCTTTTCACCTGGAAAAAAGTCTCGACGAGATTCAGGCTTTTTTCTCGCGGCTGCATGACGCCGGGGTGGTGCCGGTTTCCGCCGGGGGGGATCATTCGGTCACGCTGCCGATTCTTCGGGCGATTGCAAAGGACAGGCCGGTGGGATTGGTGCATTTTGACGCGCATTGCGACACCGGTGACGATTATCTCGGGTCCAAGTTCCATCACGGCGCACCGTTTCGCCGGGCGGTTGAGGAGGACCTGATCGATCCCAGGCGCACCATCCAGATCGGTATTCGCGGGTCGCTGAATGACCTTGACCAGTGGCAGTTCAGTCATGACACCGGCATGCGCGTCATATATATGAATGAGCTTTATGAACTCGGGGTCAAATCGGTGATCAGCGAGATTCACCGCATCGTCGGTGAAGAGCCCTGCTACCTCACTTTCGATGTGGATGGGCTGGACCCGGTCTATGCGTCAGGTACCGGCACCCCCGAGGTTGGGGGCTTCAGCACGGTCGAAGCCCAGTTGATGATCCGCGGCTGCCGGGGCCTGAATCTGGTCGGGGGTGACGTGGTTGAGGTGGCGCCGCCTTTTGATCCCAGTGGCAATACCGCCCTGACCGGCGCCACCATGATGTTTGAGATTCTCTGTGTGGTGGCTGATGCGCGGGCTCGGGTTGCCGGGCGGTAAAGGACGGAATCGCGTCCGGCTTTTGTTGAGATCAGGGATGTCCGTCGCTGCAAAGTATTTCCCGCAGATTCAGTTACTTACCCAGAGGTGATTGATTGACTGAACAGTTTGGCAGTTGGGCGTTGCCGGCCTGACAGGCTTGTTGTGCAGTCTTTTTCTGCCTTTTCAGTTTGCGATCGCCGGGGAAATCCGTCTTGGCGTGCTCAAATTTGGCATCGTCAACTGGGAACTGGATGTCATGGTGCACAATGGTCTGGCATCGGCCGAGGGGGTTGACCTCACTGTGGTGCCCGTGGCGAATAAGAACGCCACCAGTGTTGCACTGCAGGCGAGGGAGGTCGGCATGATTGTGACCGACTGGATATGGGTCTCCCGCCAAAGAGCCACGATGCACCTTGACTCCGGCCCATCTCAGCACATGGCCTAGCCGGGCCGCTTTTCAAATGCGGGAATGCCGTCCGGGATATGGTGAAAGGCCTGCTTGTCGCAGGTAAAGATTGCGACCGCCGGCGTAAAGACCGAAGGATCGTCCAGGGTGCCGACCTTAATGACGATGGAGCCGGGCCGGTTGGGGGTCTCCGAGGCGAGGCCAGTACCACAGTTTTCGCAGAAATGCCGGGTGACCGGGCGCTCCAGGTCTGAGCGGCGGAACTGCTTCATCTCTCCCTGGGTCAGGCGGAAGGCCTCCAGCGGAAAGATCATCAAGGCAGCCGGGTTTCCACCGCTGATGTACTGGCACTCACGGCAATGACAGTGCAGCGAGGCCTGCGCCTCACCGTCAATCTCATAGTGGATATCGCCACAGTAACAACGACCGGTTAGTTTCATTGCTCCCTCCCGGAATGTTTTTGTCCGGTGTGCTCACCTTAGCATGATTAATCGGGTGCTGATAGCGGGAAACGATGGCGCTCGGGGTGTTACTCAAGGACCGGTCCCGGACTGCGGTACATCGCCTGCATGGGTGTGATGCGCAACTTAGCGGTAGCGACCCGTTCCAGGTCTTGATGGTAGGTCAGTTCAAAAAGGGTCAGCAGTGTGTCCGGCCCCTCCTGGCGTCCGGTCTTCTCGCTTTGCAAAAGCAGCCGGGTGTCGCCGAAGTGGGTGAGCTCTCCTCGGCGACCGTGCTCGGTAATGACGTACACACGGTCTTGCGTGATCTCGCTCGACCGCAGGAAACTGAGGTTGTGTAATCCCCGGGTATGCCGGTCGGGCAGGTAGAACTGGACCTGAAATCCTTTGTGAAGGTCGGTAACGCTCTGGTCGACCAGAAAGGGTCCCGACGGAAAAGTTTTTGCCACTTTCCGCAAGAAAACCCCATCCTCGTGATGAACCGTCTTGTGTGTAGACAAAAGGACGCCATAGATCACTGCAAGGAATCCAAAGAGGACTGCTGTGGCCGCCTTAGGTGAGCGCGTGATGACTGCGAATCGACAGCCAAGATGACGAAGGCCGAGCGCCGCAAGAATTGACCAGGGTGCGACGCAGTGCAGCAGATAATGGTGGTGCTTGCCGGAGAAGAAACTCAGTACCAGCGGAACCGACAAGGCCCACACCCAGAGGAACCGCTCGGGGGAATGTCTGTTGTAAAAGGCTTCCCGCCATGTCGCTACGAACGCGAGCGGAGCGAGAAGAATCCACGGCGCGGTTACCTGCGCCAGGGCGATCCCGTAGTACCAGAAAGGCTTGCTCATGAGTGCGTAGTCTCCTGAGGCTCTTCCAAAAAGATCATAGACCCACACTTCGAGTGCACCGGGGATTTTCAGGATGACCGCAACCGGCCACCACAATCCAATAAGCAGAAAAATGAGCACTCCGAATGCCCACAGGTAGCGTCGAAAGCGGGCCCGGTTCCAGGAAAGCAGGACAAAGCAGAAAACCGGAATCAGCACCATCATCGGTCCGAATCCCATCCCTTTGGTGAGATTGGTAAGGCCTGCAGTCGCGAAGAACGCAACGATCAGCCAGGGGCGGGAGCCCCAGACCCGCGAAGCGCCGCCACGGTTCAAGATCGGTTCAGAGCTATAAGTTTTGGACATCCCGAATTCGGCAAAGACGAAACAGGTCATCGCTGTTGCAGACGTCAGTGCGAGAAAGATTTCATCCTCAGCAAGTGTGGCGTAGCGGACGACTTCATAACTGGTTGCCATCGTGAGGCCGCTCAGCAGCCCGACCGCGTTTCCGAAAAGGCGGGCGGCCATCAGGGTAACCAGCAGGACCACCAGCGCGCCGGTAATACCGGTGGCAAGACGCGCAACCCATGCCTGTGAACAGGTGTCCGCGAGCGTGCACAAGGCGATCGTGACCCACTGGGGCAGCGGCGGATTTTCCAGCCAAGGAGCGATTGCGTCCCGACGGGGGATCAGCCAGTCACCGTTGTGACTCATGGTCCGCGCGGTTTGCGGCAGGACCGACTCGTGAATGCTAAGGACGTGATCCTGGGGCAGCGGCACACAGTAAAGTGCCAGTGCGAAAATTGCCGGGATCATGAGCGTTAACCACGCATTCCGGCCGTTTCCTTTGGCGAAGAAATCGTGCGATCGGGCGTTGGCAGACATTGTTTGTTTGGGCGGCGTTAGCGCTGGCGCTGCCGTTGGCAATAATGTGTAATGGGTGTGTTCCCCAACCCGGGGTTGCTCCACCGGGACACATAGCCTTACTGGCGCCAAGACTTCCGGGATTTTATAATTTCCTGACTGACAATCGGTTTAATTAGCACCGTACCACAGCAAAACCACCCGAGATCGACCAGATGCCGAACTACACCGCCCCCTTGAAGGATCTGCGTTTTGCGCTGGACCTCGCCGGCCTTCAGGAGGTCGCCTCGTGGCCCGGATTCGAAGACGCCAGTGAAGATCTGACCGACGCCGTGCTTGAGGAAGCGGCGAAGTTCGCGGCCAATGTCCTTGCGCCGATCAACCGGGCAGGAGATCAGAGCGGGCCCACCGTTGATGATGGCGTGGTCACCACGTCTGATGCGTGGCGGCAGGCATATGCCCAGTTCAGCGAAGCCGGCTGGACCGGTCTTGTGCTCGATCCGCAATACGGTGGCCAGGGGTTGCCGCAGACCCTCGCTTGCGCCGTGCAGGAGATGTGGGATAGCGCCAATATGGCTTTCGGGTTGTGCCCGATGCTTTCGCAGACCGCTGCCGAAGCCATTTTCTTCAAAGGCAGCGACGAACAGAAAGCCCGGTTTCTTCCGGCGATGGTATCGGGCAAGTGGACCGGCACGATGAACCTCACAGAGCCCCAGGCGGGATCCGATCTTGCCGCGGTACGGACCCGGGCGGTTCCCTGTGATGAGGGGCATTATCTTCTGAGCGGACAGAAGATCTACATCACCTACGGGGAGCATGACCTTTCCGACAACATCATCCACCTGGTCCTGGCCCGCACGCCCGAGGCCCCCGAGGGCGTTAAGGGTATCTCGCTTTTCATCGTTCCCAAATTCATCCTGGATGAAGCGGGACAACCCGGTGAGCGGAACGATGTGCGTTGTGTTTCACTGGAACACAAACTGGGTATCCATGGCAGCCCCACAGCGGTATTGTCTTACGGAGACGCGGGCGGTGCTGTTGGCTATCTCGTGGGAGAGGAAAACCGCGGCCTTGAATATATGTTCATCATGATGAACCGGGCGCGGCACGCTGTGGGTATCGAAAGTTATGCGATCGCCGAGCGCGCCTATCAGCGTGCCCTGGCCTTTGCCCGCGACCGCGTCCAGGGGCGGGCGGTCGGTGATGCCAGCGGGGAGCGCGCTCCGATCGCCCGGCATCCCGACGTCCAGAGGATGCTTTTGAGCATGCGCAGCCGCATTGAGGCGATGCGGGCACTTTCGCTCTTTGCCGCGGCATCGGCGGATCGCGCGAGTCACCATCCGGATCCCGATGAGCGCTCGCTCGGCCAGTGCCGGGTGGAGGTTCTGACGCCGGTGGTCAAAGGCTGGAGTTCCGAGGTCGGTAACGAGATTACCGGGCTCGGCCTGCAGGTGCACGGCGGCATGGGATTCATTGAGGAGACGGGCGCCGCCCAGCATTACCGTGACGCGCGGATCACCACCATCTACGAGGGCACGACCGGAATTCAGGCAGCCGATCTTGTGGGCCGCAAACTGCTTCGCGATGCAGGCGCGATGGTTAACGAACTGATCGATCTGATGCGTGCAGATGCCGTCGCCGTATCTGCAAGTTCTTCAACAGCGGTTAAAGAGGTGGGCAGCGCAACGCTTGCCCTGATCGAAAGCCTTTCAGATGCCACCGCCACCATTCTGGAAAGCGCCACCCGGAATCCAAGAAGTCCGTTTCATAAATCTTTCGACTATCTCATGCTCTGGGGTGTTGCCGCAGGTGGATGGCAGATGGCCCGGGCTGCAAACGCGGCGCAGCAGATGCTGGATGCTGAAGACGGGGATGCCGATTTCGGCCGGGCCAAGATGTTGAGCTGTCTTTACTATGCACGCCAGGTGCTGCCGCAGGGGCGGGCACACGCCGAGGCGATTCAGGCGCAGGATTTACCGGCTGAAGCGCTTGACCAGTGGCTGGCCTGAACTCACGCAAGCTTTAAACCGTTCGCGACCGGGCGCTCCGGCTGCGCCAGGACCACCGAGCCGTCCTCTTGCGGAAAACCGGTGACCAGGCATTGGGAGCGGACCGGGCCAATCTGTTTGGGCGGAAAGTTAACCACGCCGATCACCTGAACGCCCACGAGGCTGTCGGGCTCGTAAAGATCGGTGATCTGCGCGCTGGATTTGCGTACCCCGATCTCAGGGCCGAAATCGACCTGCAGAATATAGGCAGGACGGCGGGCCTCCTTGAAGACCTCTGCAGACACGATCGTGCCGACCCGAAGGTCGACCCGCTCAAAATCATCCCAGCTGATGGTTTCCATGGTGTTTCCTTAAGAAGAGAAGTAAAGATCAGTCAGTCGTGCCGTCGGCGAGACCAAGCATCCGGCGGACGGATCGGTAGTCGTCGGGAATCTCGAGTGCATTGCCGACAACCCCGTGAGCCCTCAGCCAGTCGCCGAGGGGCCGAAGCAAAGGTTCGTCAAGATGCGCCTGGAGCAGACCCAGCACCCGGGGAATGTGCGCGAGGTAGAGCGGCTTATCATCCCGCAGGGCGAGTCGGCTGAAAATACCGGCGACTTTGCAGTGGCGCTGTGCAGCGAGTACCCGGTACCAGATATTGAAGTTTTCCATCTCAAGAAGGGGCATCGCTTCGAAATACCGTTGTTTCATCTGCTCGGCGAGCGCTGACGGAAGATCGCGGCGTGCGTCTTCCAGCAATGACATCAGGTCATAGGCCATCGGTCCGATCAGCGCGTCCTGAAAATCCAGAAGCCCGATTCTCTGAAGCGGGGTTTCTCCGGGAAGACGCATCAGGTTGTCGACGTGGAAGTCCCGCAGCACCAGCGAGATGGCAGGCGTGGGAAGCGAGGTAAAGACCCGCTCCCAGATTTCCTGATAGCGGTCACGTTCTTCGGGGGCAACGGGTTTGCCCGAGATCAGCGGCAGGAACCAGTCCGGCAGCAGGATGGCTTCGGCCATCAGGGCATCGAGGTTATAAGGCTTCAGCGCAGCAAGAAAGGCATTGGGCTGCCTGTGAAGATGCGTAAGAAGATCCGTCGCCTGTGAATAGAGGGTTTCAGGCGCCTCGCCTGAATCCAGAAGCCGGGTAAAAGTCTGGTCCCCGAAGTCCTCAATGAGCGCAAATCCGTTTCTCACATCGGAGTGCATAACGGCCGGTGCCCGCAGTCCGAGATCAGCAAGATGCCTGCCGATCTCAAGCCACGCCGTGAGGTTTTCAGTCTCGGGCGGGGCATCCATCAGCAGCCATCCGTGCTCGCCGCCGTCGAGCCGGAAATACCGGCGGAAGGAGGCGTCCTGTTGCATCGGGACGAGGTGGCTGCCAGCAAAATCCGCCCCGGACAGAAAAGCCCGGCGCTGGGTGTCTCGCGCGGGGGACGAATTCATCAGGGATCGGTCTCGGACTATCGGTAATGGGTGGGGATCAGAAGATACCATGCAGACACCAGTTGCCGCTGTCGAGATCACGGAATACCCACGCCTGCAAAGCGGCGGTTCTGGCATGGTAATAATCGCGACGGACGGGCTGGCTGTCCCACCAGCCGCTGCAGATGCGTTCACGTTGGCGCTGGAGAAGCAATTGCTGATCTCCCAGAACCAATTGTCCCTGTGATACCCGTACAGAGCGGGGCGTTTCGAGCAGCCAGAGCGGCCGTTGTGCGCCATACGGCAAAGCGCCGGTTTCTCCGGCGTCGCAGCGGTCCCAGGCTTTTTCAGGCCGGTGATCCGGTTGTATACGAAGACCCTGTACAGCGCACCGCCCGAGCCGGTTCTGCAGGCGCTCAACCAGTGATCTCCCGCGGTCTGCTGCTTTGGGCAGGATCGAAAAGATATCTTCGCTGGATGAAGGCAACGGTGCAAAACGGCTGGCCTTCAGCACAAGATGGGTAATGACATCTTTGGTCTTAAATTTTTCGAGCGCCAGCCGGGAGAGTTTCATAAGGCCGACGGTGTCGCGGTGTGGCTGCGTCAGGTATACCGGGATTCGATGCGACAGATCAGACTCATTGACGAGATGCCATTCGAGTTGTTCTGCCAGGATGTGATGCCGGGTCAGGTGGGCCTGCAGTTTTCCCAGCAGGGTCTTCATAAAAGGCGCAAGCTGTTCGGTATTGGCAATGCCGGCATCAAATACGATCCTCTGGCGGAATACGGGCAGTGGTGTAATCGCGTTCTGCGGGTCAGGCTGCTGTCCCAGCAGCTTATCCAGCCGCTGCACAAGATCCGGGCCCAGCCGCCGGGCCAGCCCGTCTCTGGGCAGACGCAGCAGATCACCCAGGGTGTTGATGCCAAACCGGTTCAGCGCCCGTTGTCTTTTGCTATCGGTGATCAGCGTTCGAGCCGGCAGTTCACGTATGGCGGAGCGGATATGCTCTCTGGCAGTTATGCATAACGCTTTTCCGGTACGCGCGCACAGTACTGCACTGGCGGGTGTGGGCATCACGCTGACGCAGGGCGCTAGTGTCTCGGAAGCGATCCATAATCGAATCTGCTCGAGAAGTTGTTTGATACCGCCAAAAAGGCGCGTACTGCCGGCAATATCCAGCAGCAGACTGTCCTCAACGATGCTGACAGCAGGTGTCCAGTTGCCTGCCAGTAGGGCAAGGCGCTGGAGGCGGTCGCTCTCGGCTGATATGTCCCGGGGTATGGCATGCAGCGCAGGGTTCAGGGCCTGCGCTGCAGTGAGTGTCATCCCGGCCTGTATGCCGCTCTTTGTTGCGGCCGGGTTCGGCGTAACCACCTTATGCACCTGGCCCTGCTGGGTATAGACAGCCATCGGCTGTTTTCGCTTCGCCTGCCCGAGCGCATCCAGCGGCAAAAAAGGAAAAGACACAGCAAGCCAGAGATGATCCGGAACGGCCGGCAGCAGCGTATCGGGAGGTGCGGTTGGCGGCACCTTTGCCAGATCGGGTTTACCGCGCCCGGGCGCTATCAAAGCGGAACGGCTTTTTGAACTCTGATATGCCTGAGCCATTAGCCTGATCCCTTTTTTGTCGTGATACTGAAGGAGGGATGCTGTACCGTCAGATTCTGGCGCAATGGGCCGCCGCGGCACTTGATCAGGTCGACACGCACGCCATCGCCGGTATTTCGGCAGTGCAGCTTCAGTGCAGCCATGCTGTGGGTATTAAGGGCGCTTTCATCCTGAAAGCAGATACCCAGCCCGCCCCCGTATTCGGCAGCAAGTTGCAGCCGCCGTATGGCGGACTGAGGCAGCCTGCCCGGCCAGCACAGCACAGCGCTGCATGCACGTGAGCGTAATGCCTGCTCTGCCGACCACAGGATATCTGCCCGGTCAGTTGTACTGATCATCAGGATTTTCGACAGGTCCAGACCGTTCTGGCTCAGCCCGGGCGGGTAGGGTATGGCAGGCGGCGCAATCCAGGTCTGCCAGGGACGTGCAGGCATGATTTCGCCAAGGGCCGGCATCAGCAGCCACAGCGGGCTGTAGGTGATATCTTCTACCAGGATTTCAGTCAGGGCATGCTGGGGCCATCCGCCGCCGGGCAGATGTCGGTCAAGGACGGCGAAACCGGTTGCGACAGCGTCCCCTGGCCGGACTGCTTTTCTGCCGCGCCAGATATCCCGCCGTTGCAGGCAGGATTCCAGGCTCATGGCAGAGGATCGTTTCGTATCACGCCTACGCCAATCCCCTCAATGGCCAGGGACTGCTGACGCAGGTCAATTCGTACAGGATCGAAGTCGGGATTTCTGGGAAGCAGGGTAACGATATTTCCCCGACGCCGGAATTCCTTGACCGTCACTTCGTCCTCCAGCCGGGCTACCACAATCTGCTTATTGGTGGCCTCCCGGGCGCGGTGCACAGCCAGCAGGTCACGGTTGAGAATGCCGGCATCGCGCATGCTCATGCCGCGCACCCTCAGCAGGTAGTGAGCCCGGGGACGGAACAGCCTGGGCGGCAGGGGATAATGGTCTTCGATGTGTTCAGTAGCCAGAATCGGGTTTCCGGCGGCCACTTCACCAATCACGGGCACCCCGGACGGCGCCAGCAACCGTATACCCCGGGATGCCCCAGACCGAAGTTCGATAGCGCCTTTGCGTGCCAGTGCCCGCAGGTGCTCTTCGGCCGCATTGGCCGAGCGAAAACCCAGTTGCCTGGCAATTTCGGCGCGGGTCGGCGGCATACCAGTGGTATCGACAAAGGCCTGAATGCATTCAAGCACTTGTAATTGCCGTGCGGTAAGAGGTCTGTTCATGAGAATCTCTGGAGTTGGGGAGGCTCTGGCAGATTTTTTCTGGATACTGTTCATATATACAGTTATTTTCAAACCCTGTCTAGTTCTTGATCACACCAGATCATCCCGATGCGCTTTGGGAGATAGGCCAGGTGTCAGGTTCTGAACTACAATCAGCCGCTTGTTCTTATTAGCCTTTGTGGTCCATGAAATCTCGCCCGCAGATACTGACGGTGGTTCACCAGGAGAACTCAACGCCAGGTTTTCTTGGGAGAAACCTCTCCCGGCGGGGATATTCGCTGGATCAGCACTGCCCCTGCTTTGGGGATGAGCTGCCCCGGAATCTTTCACGCTATGACGCGGTGATTGTTTTCGGCGGGCCGCAAAGCGCTACCGACGACCATGTTACCGGTATCCGGGCTGAACTCGACTGGCTGGAAACAACGGCGCTTCCATCAAAGATTCCGCTGCTCGGTATCTGTCTCGGCGCCCAGCAGTTGGCACGTGTGCTCGGTGCAAAAGTCGGACCGCGCGGAGACGGGATTGTGGAAATCGGCTACTGGCCGGTCTCCCCCACGGCGCAGGGGACAGCCTTCCTGCCGCAGCAGACTACCTTCTACCAGTGGCACTCGGAAACCTTTGAGGTGCCCGCGGGGGCGACCCATCTGGCGCAAAGCGACTCGTTTTCAGGTCAGGCATTTTCATATGCGGACCATGTTTTTGGAATCGAATTCCATCCCGAAATCACCCGGGATATGGTCAATCACTGGTGCACTTCAGAGCGGGGCAGTCCCAAACTGCGCCTTCCCGGTGCACAGCCTCATGCAGAGCAGCTGACCAGCCACTCGTGTTGTGCGGGTGACGCCCGCGGATGGCTGGATCACTTCCTGGACAACTATCTACTGCCCGTTTCCGAGGCCAAAGCCGTCTGAGCGCAGGTTCAGCCTGATGAGCCCCGGGGAAACTCAGGGGGTACTTTCCAGGACCAGTAGCACAATTGCGCCGCTTAAGAGGATGACCCCGAAAATCTCGGTCCGGCTGACTTTCTCTCGAAAGAACACCACCGAGACCAAAAACGTAAAGATCAGTTCGATCTGCCCCAGTGCGCGCACATAGGCGGCGTGCGTCAGCGTAAACGCCATGAACCAGAAAATCGATGCGGCCCAGCCTGCGAAACCGACCAAGGTACAGCTGCGCCACTGCGTCAGTGTCCGTTGGATCTGTCCAGGCTGAAAGGCGCGCAGCCACACAAGCAGAATCAGGGTCTGGATCGTGGTCGCTATGGCGAGTGTGTAGGCGGAGCGCATCAGCATCCCGCCGTCTTCAAGAGAGAGCATCGCTCCACGAAAGAACACCGCTGCAAGACCGAGCGCAAAGCCGCAGGCCAGGCCTACCAGGGTGACTTTCTGCTTGAGCCCAAAGAGCAGTGCTGATGGTGAAAGCCGGTTTCTGCCGAGCGTCATCACCATCACGCCGACAAACGCGATCAGAATCGCGACTAGGCCGCGTCCTGAGACGCTCTCGTGAAGGAGCAGGGCTTCCAGCAGAATGACCTGCACCACTTCTGTTTTCGATAGCGCAGTACCGACTGTGAAGTTTGAAAGAGAGAACAGCCACATCAGTAAGAAGGTGAAGACGATCTGCGCGACGGCGCCACCGATCACCCAGGTGGCAAACCGCGAATTGACGGCAGGCAAAGAAGACTCGGAAAGCAAACTGACAACCGCCAGCCACACCAGCGCAAAGGGAAGCGCGTACAGAAAGCGCACCGAAGCTGCACCAAGATCGGTCAGTTCTGACTTGAGGTGGCGCTGCACCGCAGAGCGCAGATTCTGAAAAAACGCCGCGGCGATGGTAACGGGAATCCAGAGCATGGCGGGGATTATCGTGTACCCAAGACAGCAAGAGTGGCTTGGCGCGACTTGCGCTTACTGAGCCGAGTCACCATGTGTATCCAGAATACTCCCTGAAGAAGGCGGCTGTCGGCGGCTTTGAGACCGCTATACTCCGTCTCGCTGCAGACAGTGGCGCCAGAGGCGGGCTCTGGCTGGGTTGGCTTTGCACAGAGGGTAGGCGCCATTGTTGTCCTTTCGTGGGCTGTGAAATGCAGTGATAGGAACTGAACCAACATAACCATCCCACTGGGTGTAATCATTGACTGCTTATTCTGCGATTCTGGCACATGCCGCGATGCTGCTTTTTTCAGCAGTGGTGGCGGGCTCGTTCAGTCTGGGTCATATCATTGCCAACGATATCAGTCCAGCTGCCCTGACCGCGCTGCGGTTTTTGCTCGCTGCGGTGGTGATGGCAGTCTGGACCTGGCGTACCTGCGGGGTGTCCCGTCGTGATCTGGAATCGGCATGGCGCTACCTGCTTTTGGGCGCCCTGATGGGGACGTACTTTGTGCTCCTGTTCGAGGGCCTGAAGACCGCCCCCGCAGTATCGACTTCGGCCGTCTTTACCCTGACCCCGGCGCTGAGTGCGGTGTTTGGTTATCTGCTGCTTTCCCAACGGGTCAATGGCAGGGTCGCTGTGGCGCTCAGTGTTGGCGGGGCAGGCGCAGTCTGGGTGATCTTCAGGGCGGAGCTTGATGCGCTGCTCGCGTTTGAAATCGGGCACGGCGAGGCCATCTTCTTCTTTGGCTGTGTGGCGCACGCGATTTACACCCCGCTGGTCCGAAAGCTCAACCGGGGGCAGTCGCCGGTCGTCTTTACCTTCGGTACCATCATGGGGGCGCTGGTAATGCTGCTCATTTACGGCGCCCGTGACCTTGTGACGACCGATTACAGCGCCTTGCCTCCGATGGTGTGGGTGACCCTCGTCTATCTTGCGGTACTTGCGAGCGCGGTGTCGTTTTTTCTGGTGCAGTATTCAACGCTTCACCTGCCTTCGGCTAAAGTCATGGCCTATACCTACCTTACCCCGAGCTGGGTGATCCTCTGGGAAGCGGCACTGGGAAATGGTTTTCCCGTTCCTGCGGTATTGGCAGGCGTGCTTGCCACCGTACTGGCGCTGGCCCTTTTATTGCGCGATGAAACCTCGACCCAGACCCAATAACCCCTGGTTTGCCGCCTGGCAGCAGACACAGGAGATATAGATAGCGTGCCTTTATCGCCGGGACAGCACGTTCTCGCCAAGTCTTGGCTGCCGTTGATGATCCTGGTAACGCTCGGGCTGCTCTGGGGCGGGGTCACCAACGTGGCGAGATATATTGGCCTTTCCGAAACGCCGCCTTTGGGCTATGCGTTCTGGACGGTGCTGATTGGTGCGGCACTGCTGACGCTGGCCAATATCGTCCGTCGTCAGCGTGTTCCCCTTTCTGCCCGGCATATCGGGTATTTTCTGATTGCCGGGACCCTGACCTCGGGACTTCCCACGGCCAACATGTTTTTGTGCCTCAATTACATCAGCGTGGGCGCGATGTCACTGGTGTTGACCATGGTGCCGCTGGCGACCTATTTCCTGTCGTTTGTCTTCGCGCTGGAACAGCCCAATCTCAAACGGGCATCGGGGATCGGCCTTGGGCTCCTGGGGGCACTGCTGGTGGTACTGCCCGAAAATGGACTGCCGTCCGATCAGCCAGTGGGCTGGTTCATACTGGCCTTTTTGTCACCCTTGGGTTACGCCGCAGGAAACGTCTTCACCGCCAAATTTCGGCCGGCCGATATCGACTCGCTGGTCGGGGCCAACGGGATGATGTGTGCCTCGGCGTTATTGCTGCTGCTCGCGACCCTGATCTCGGGCCAGTGGTTTGCGCTGTGGAGCGAATTCTCCCTGATCAACGGCCTGATTGCCCTTCACGGCGTGGTATCAGCAGTGGCGTTTACGCTCTTCTTTGTTCTGGTCCTTATAGCGGGCCCAGTGTATTTCAGCCAGGTGGCTTATCTTGTGACGTTCTTTGGCATCGCTATTGCCATGGTGGCCTTTGGTGAACGCTACAGTCTTTGGCACTGGGCCGCACTGGTTGTTACGGTCTTTGGTGTCTGGCTGGTCAACAGCGCGCAGAGACAACTCGCCCGCGCGGCGCCGAAGTGACAACGGCTGACCTTATGCGGGCGGCGCCAGGTTGAGTCGGGTCTGGCCTTCGGCACTGCCGATTGCCCCCAGGGCGGCCGCGCACCGTTCCCGGGCTGACTACAGATCTTCGGAACTAATCCGGGGTGCCAGGGTCATCCACTCGTGCGGTCCTGACACTCAGGCTTGGTGTGCCCGGATGCGGCACTGACGGAAAGCGGCTTGGGCCTCGACGGTGCCATCGTGCCATGAGCCGAAGAGTTTATCAAACGGCGCCGGCTTGTTTCCGTAGTTGACCTCGTAGTACTTGTGATGCACCTGATGAAAAGGATCCCCCGCCGCAACACGAAGACGTTTCCCAAGCTGTATCTGTTCAAATCCTGAATGGGAGATCCGGCGTGAAGAAGTGCCAGCAGACAATCGCCAATGCGGCGAACAGGTATACCCAGGGAAACAGGTATTCTCCCAGCAGCCATCGCAAAGCCGCGAGCGGCCTCGGCGGCCAGGAGTACATCGCCGGAACTCGAATCGGGGCACCGACGTCAGGAACTGCGGTTCGAGATGACTTGTCCATATGTTTATCCAGGATAATTGATGGGGGCTGTCGCGCACTGGTCGGGGGCGTTCTGGCCCATCTGAAATCCTCGTTGACAGCAGGGATTTTGCGGGTTAGTTTGTCTCCAGCCCCTGATCAAGGGGAATATATTGCCTTGCCTGAAAACGACAGGAATTGATCCATATACGGAGGGTGAATGGATATGTACGACAGACAACAGAAAGAACTGGGCCGCCTGCAAGCTAAAGTGGCCAAGGGGAGTATGAGCCGACGCGAATTTCTCTCGCGTGTTTCCGCCATGGGACTCGGCGCGATGGCGCCCGGTCTTTATATGCAAAGCGCAATGGCTGCGCCAAAGCAGGGGGGGACGTTGCGGCAAGCCCTGACCGGCGGCGCATCCAGTGACAGCCTTGATCCGGCAACGTTCCTGGACTCATACATGATCAATGTCGGTATGGGACAGTTGCGAAACAATCTGACCGAGATTGATGAGAATAACCAGCTGGTTCCGGAACTTGCAGAGTCGTGGGATTCGTCCGACGCCAAGACCTGGGTATTCAATCTGCGGCAGGGCGTGGAATTCCATAATGGCCGGTCACTTACATCGAAAGATGTCGTCGCGTCGATCCAGCATCATCTGGGCGAAGACACCAAATCGGCCGCCAAGGGCATTGTTTCACAGATCACTGAAATCACGGTGCAGGGCGACAACCAGGTGAAGATGGTCCTGGAAGGAGCTAATGCTGACTTCCCGTACCTGATGTCCGATTACCATTTGGGTATTTGCCCAGAAAATGACGATGGAACGATTGATATCCAGTCAGGGATCGGGACGGCGGGTTACAAGCTGGAGTCATTTGACCCCGGCGTGCGTACCTACGTGGTCCGTAACCCCAACTACTGGAAGAGTGGCAGAGCCCACTTCGACGCAATCGAGACACTGTTTGTTGCCGATACCGGGGCGCGGGAAAACGGCCTGATGTCCGACGAGCTTGATGTGATTTCCTCGCCGGCTTTGGCGACCGCCAGCCGCCTTGGGGAACGACCCGGAATCGAGGTCTTCTACACCAACGGTAACCAGCATTGCACACTGCCGATGCTCAACAACGTGTCGCCTTTTGATGACAATAACGTGGTGATGGCGCTCAAGTACGCGATTGACCGCCAGGAGTGGCTGGAGAAGATCTGGTTCGGCTACGCGTCGTTGGGCAACGACATCCCGATTGGACCGGCAAATCAGTTCCGGGCGACCAACGAGGAAATTCCCCAACGCGAATATGATCTCGACAAAGCCAAGTACTACATGAAACAGTCGGGATACTCTTCGCTGGACCTCAAGATTTCGGTGGCCGATACGGCTTTCCAGAACTCTGACGATGCTTGCGTGCTGTTCTCAGAGACCGCTCGTGCAGCCGGGATTAATATTGAGGTGGTGCGTAAACCCGACGATGGATACTGGTCTAATGTCTGGCTGGTGGACCCATGGTGTGCCTCCTACTGGGGTGGTCGTCCGACAGAAGACTGGATGTTCAGCCAGGTCTATTCCAAGAACGCCATCGATACCGGCTGGTCGGAAACCTACTTTAATAACCCACGTTTCGAGGAGCTGCTGCCCCAGGCGCGTGCGGAACTCGATAGCGCCAAGCGGCGGGATATGTACATCGAAATGCAGCGGATCGTCCACGACAACTGCAGCGTGATTATCCCGATCTTCTCCGCATACGGGCATGCCAGTTCGGATAAGGTGAAACGGTCCGCCAACGTAGCATCAAACTGGGAGTTTGACGGCCACAAAAACGTTGAGCGGTGGTGGTTCGGCTGATTAAAGAGTTGATGTTGTGAGGGGAGGCGGCTGCCTGCGCAGCCGCCTTTTTCCATTCCAGGATGGCCTCCGCCTCGGGATGGTTGGTTTGCCTGTAAAATCATCCAGTCCTGGCGTCCGGGCTCTCACCTACGGTTGCCTTTGGTATTGGATTCAAGATAACAAGGCCTCCCGTGGATCGGATTTGTGTCCTCACTGACTAAGATCATTCTTCAACGCCTGGGTCTCGGGCTGCTGACCTTATTTGCGGTCTCGGTGATTATCGCATTTGCGGTCGAACTGCTCCCCGGGGATATCACTCAGGCAATTCTTGGCCAGTCGGCCAACCCTGAGACGGTCGCGGCCTTCCGCGCCGAGATCGGCTTGGATAGACCCGCACACGTTCGATACCTTGAGTGGCTGAAAGGAATTCTCACGGGAGATATGGGTCAGTCCCTGGCGAACAAGAGAGATATTGAGGACTTTTTTGGGGCGAGGCTCTCGAACACCCTCTTTCTGGGAGGTGTTGCCGCAGTGATCTCGGTGCCGCTTGCGTTACTGCTCGGTGTTCTGGCCGCCCTGTACCGGGACAGCATCTATGACCGGGTCGTTAACCTGACGACGCTGACATCTATCTCGTTTCCGGAGTTTTTTGTCGCTTACATCCTGATTCTTTTCCTTTCAGTCAACATCGGTATTTTTCCTGGAATCTCGAACGTCAGTAAAGATCTCGCTTTTGGAGAGAAGTTGTTCAGGACGATTCTGCCGGCACTGACCCTGACGCTGGTGGTGGTGGCGCATATGTTGCGGATGACACGTGCCGCCATTATTAATCTACTCGCAAGTCCCTATATTGAGATGGCAGTCCTCAAGGGTACCCGGCCGATGCGGGTCATTCTCTATCACGCGCTGCCCAATGCCTGGGGCCCCATTGTCAATGTGATTGCCCTTAATCTTGCGTATTTGGTAGTGGGGGTAGTCATCGTGGAAGTCGTGTTCGTCTACCCCGGTGTTGGCCAGTTATTGGTGGACAGTGTCTCGAAACGTGATCTTCCTGTCGTGCAGGTCTGTGCGATCACGTTTGCAGCGGTCTATATCCTCTTGAATCTTCTGGCAGATATCGTCTCGATTATCTCCAATCCGCGATTGATGCATCCACGCTGAGACGGGCATCGATGATTAAGCTCTTTTTGTCAGCGCCATTAAGTGCAAAGTTTGGAATGGTCATCATCGTGGCCTATGTTGTGCTGGCATTGTTCGCACCCTGGCTTGCTCCCTATAAAGAGACCGCAATCGTTGGGGGCGCCTACGAACTGTGGTCCGACAAATTTGTTTTCGGGACCGACAACATCGGCCGCGATATGCTGACCCGGCTGATATATGGCGCAAGAAACACCATCGGTATTGCTTTTGTCACGGTGCTGTTAGCGTTTCTCATCGGTGGCGTAACCGGGATGCTGGCCGCGATCCTGGGTGGTCGATATGACATGATCATCGGCCGGATAGTCGATATCCTCATGGCAATTCCGTCACTGGTATTTGCGCTCTTGTTGTTGACCATCTTCGGCACCTCGATTCCCTCGCTTATTTTTATTATCGCTTTGCTGGATAGTACCCGGGTATTCCGTATTGCCCGTTCTGCCGCGATGAATGTAGTGGTTATGGAATTTGTTGAGGCCGCACGTTTGCGAGGTGAGGGGATGGCCTGGGTGATCCGTAAAGAGGTGCTGCCAAATATCACCGCGCCGCTGCTGGCAGAGTTTGGACTGCGCTTTTGTTTTGTCTTTCTTTTTATCGCGGCGCTCAGTTTTCTCGGGTTGGGAATCCAGCCGCCCCTGGCGGATTGGGGGTCTATGGTCCGGGAGAGCGCGACCCTGATCAATTACAATGACATTACACCTTTGCTGCCGGCGATGGCGATTGCCGGCCTTACGGTGGCGGTGAACTTTGTGGTCGACTGGATGTTGCACCTGTCGAGCGGATTGAGAAGCGACCAGCATTGATCTTTGAGAGAAAGATCCTCGATTGATGTCTGACGATCATCATTCCCACGACCAACCTGGGCCCCCAGCGAGGGTCATATAATCAGGCCCACGGTGCCAAATCCAGAGGGCTTGGCGAAAAATATACAAGGAGAGAAATCGGTGGAGCGCAAGTTGAGCACAATACTGGCCTCGGACGTGGTTGGTTTCAGCAAGATGATGGCGGCCAATGAAGAGCATACCCTGCGTGACCTCAGCCGTCGCCGGCAGGTGATCGATGGTGTCGTCGCCGAGCACGACGGGGAGATTTTCGGCTCGGCGGGCGACAGCATCATTGCTGAATTCTCAAGCCCGGTAAATGCAACGCGCTGTGCGGTAGAGATGCAGGAGCGGATGACCTCACTCAACGAGGACATCCCCGAAGAGAGGCAGATGGTGTTCCGGGTGGGTATCAACCTGGGTGACGTGATGGTTACCGAAGGCAATCTGTTCGGGGATGCAGTGAACATTGCGGCGCGGCTGGAAGCTGCAGCCCAGCCGGAAGGCATATGCGTGTCCCAGACGGTGTTCGACATGATCAGTCAGAAGGTCATGGTTTCGTTTGAAGATGCCGGTAGGCTTGCACTAAAAAATATAGAACAGCCGGTGCAGGCTTATTTTGTAATCAAAAGCCAGGGTGGCGTGCGCTACCTGCAGCAGGCCGAAAAACCCCAGGTCTCGGTGAGCGAAGCCGAGCCGGGCTCACTGGCGGTGATGCTCTTTAAAAGCCTCAGCAAAGACGAGGAGCAGGCCTATTTCTGCGAAGGCTTCTCTGAGGACCTGATCGCGTCGCTGTCCCGTTTTCGCAGCCTCACCGTGGTTTCCGGTAACGCCAGTTTCTCCTACCGGGACAAGCAGATGGGCCCCAAGGAGATCGGCCGGGATCTGGGTGTGCGCTACATCCTCGATGGCAGCGTACGAAAACTCGGCAGCAAGATGCGTATCACAACCAGTCTCACTAACGCCCAGGATGAGTCGACGGTATGGTCCGAGAAATTTGACACGACCATTGATGAGATTTTTGACACCCAGGATGAGATTATCGAAACGATTGTGGCGACCATCGCCGGCCGGGTCGAAGTCGATGAGACCAAACGGGTCAGCAATGCACGCCCGGAGAATCTTTCTGCCTATGACCTGGTGCTGCAGGGACTCGAGTACCACCGACGCAGCAACCTGACCCGCTCCGAGGCGCCCAAGGCGTTGACGCTCTTTGAAAAGGCAATAGAAGCTGATCCCACTTATGCTCGAGCCTATGCCTGGCGGGCCTGTTCTTTATCCAACTGTGCTGGATGGGACCCTGAGTCGTATCCCAAGGACTGGTTTGATATCTGCCGTGCCTCGGCGAGCCGCGCACTGGAGCTTGACCCGGATGACCACGAAGCCAACCGGATCATGGGATCGATCTCCCTTTACCTGCGGGACTTTGATCTTGCGCGCCATCACCATGACCGCGCGGAAGAGCTCTGCCCAAGCGATTCCTACATTATCGGTAAAAACGCCGAGATGCGCTTGTTTCTGGGGGACGCCCAGGACGGCCTTGAGAAAGTGACCTGGGCTATGCGGATCAATCCCTTCTGTCCGGATGATCTTCTGGAGAAAGAGGGCAAGTGCCGCTTCTGGCTTGAAGACTTTGAAGGCGCTCTCGCGAGTTTCAAGAAGATGCGTACGGAGAGCCGTGACGGACTGTTCTATTCCGCAGCAACGCTGAAGAAACTTGGCCGTGACGAAGAAGCCATCGACGCGCTCCGTCGGGGGATTCGGGCGGCAGAGGTATCCATTGAGCAGTTTGTCGACAGCCAGCCCTTCCAGGATCAGGCCCGCAATCGGGAGCTGCAGGAACTGCTCGAGTCTATCGAGCCTGCCCAAAACTGATCAAGACCCATCTCAGGAGGATTCCATGGACGAAGACGTCTTTAATATTCAACTACGCAAGTTTCTCAAGAAGGTCGGAATTCAATCCCAGCGGGAAATCGAGCAGGCGGTCCGCGACGGTATTGCCTCAGGCCGCCTGCAGGGTAACGAAACGCTGAATGCTTCTGTCAGACTGCAGCTTGGCGAAACCGGTCTTGACATTACGATAGAGGACGATATCAAGCTTGCCTGACCCGCTTCAGGCCCCCAGGGGTGCAGCACCGGAGGTGGATACCACCACGCCTTTGATCGAGATCGTCGGTGCCACGGTTTACCGTGGCGACAACCGGGTATTTGACGATCTCAGTCTCACGCTTTCCCAGCATGAAAGCGTCGCTATTCTCGGCCCCAATGGCGCAGGCAAGACCACTTTGCTGAAGTTGCTGATGCGGGAGATTTACCCGCTCTGGTGCGAGCATCCGGTGGTCAGGATTCTGGGTAAAGAGCGCGGCGATATCTGGGAGTTGCGCCGCCAGCTCGGCATTATTTCGTCCGACCTTCAGGAAGTGTATTCGCCGCAGGTGCTCGGCAGGCAGGTTGTTCTTTCGGGATTTTTCAGCAGCGTCGGGGTCTGGGGTCATCAGAAGCTGAGCGAGGAGCAACACAGCCGGGTACAGGCAGTTCTGGCCAAGTTGGATATTGAAGACCTCGCGGACCGGCCGTTTGGGGAGTTGTCGTCGGGGCAGCAACGTCGCTTACTGCTGGGCCGTGCATTGGTCAACGAGCCGGCCCATCTGATTCTGGATGAACCGACCAGCGGACTGGATCTTTCAGCGACCTTCCAGTACCTGCATACCATGCGTGACCTGATACGCTCAGGCCATACGCTGGTACTGGTGACACATCACATCCACGAGATCCCGCCCGAGGTCACCCGGGTCGTCATGCTGAATCAGGGCCGCGTCTGGGCTGACGGGCCCAAAAGCGAGGTACTTACCGAAGCGCGCCTGTCGGCGCTTTATGGTGTCGATGTGCGTCTGGTGGCGGCGGCCGGCTGGTACCAGGCCATGCCTGCCTGAGCTCTCAGGAGGTTTGCCGGCCGCTCAGGACGGCTCTTTTCTCCGGAACTTCATCATAGAGAATAGTGTCTTCGCCGTTATAGACCAGGAAGTGCCGGCCTTTCGCCCGGGCAACCATGGTCACGCCAAGATCCTGTGCAAGCTCCAGACCCATGTAGGTAATGCCGGATCGTGACACCAGGACCGGTATGCCCATATGGGCGGCCTTCATCACGATCTCGGAGGTCAGACGTCCGGTGGTGTAGAAAATCTTGTCGCTCCCGCCGATGCCTTCGAGCCACATCTCCCCGGCAATGGTGTCGGTTGCGTTATGCCGGCCCACGTCTTCAATGAAATAGAGAATACGCGAGCCCTTGCATAGTGCACAGCCGTGCACCGCTCCGGCCGCCCGGTAGATCTCGTTATACGAGTTAATCGTCTTCAGCAGGGCATAGATCGTCGATTGGCGAATCTCAACCCGTGGCAGGCGGGTGTCGTACAGTTTGTCCAGCGTGCAGCTGAAGATGGTTCCCTGTCCGCAGCCGCTGGTGACCGTGCGTTTGGAGATCTTTTCATGGAGGTCGACGATGCCGTCGCCATGGGTGGTCAAAACATCGGCTGTCTCACGGTCCCAGTCAACCCGGACCTCGGCGATTTCATTGATATCGTCGATGAGCCGTTGATTACGAAGATATCCCAGCGTGAGTTTCTCGGGATAGGTGCCGAGCGTCATCAGTGTCACCACCTCGGCGTCATCGACTTTGATCGTGAGCGGATACTCGCCGGCAATGTTGAGTTCACGCGGGTCGCCGAACTCATCCCGGGCGCTCACCGGCCGGGTCGGGTCCAGGCCTTCATCAGAAAGCACGGGTCGATACAGCACACGGTGTTCTTCTATCTCCGCGGACATGATTTTTCAGTCGATTTGTTGAGTTGCCTATGGTGACACAGTTATAGTGAACCGATATCGTCCCGCAGGCAAGTCCAAAACCTGATGAAAGACCGATTTCCCGTTTCTGTGATCATCGAGCGCCGGTTATATCCGGATAAAGCGTGGATGCTGGACAGCTGGTCAGCAGTGGGGGTGCTTCCCGCTGAAACGCAATGTTCCGGCGTGTCCTGCACCAGCATCTACCAGCGCGATGACAGTGAACAGTTTCTGTACCAGGGCTACTGCATCGAACTCTTCGCCGATGATGCCGAGAGTTACTATGCCAACCTCACGGGGCGTAATCCGGGAGTCTTTGTGGTGTGCGAGCAGGAGGAAGAGGAGGAAGTGTTGCGGCCGCTGCTGGTGACGCTGAGTTATGATGAGATGGCCTCCTATATTGAGGTCGATACCCCGGTGTTTGGTTTGCCGATTCCGCCACCGGTGTATCAGTGGGTTGAAGGCTGGGTGCTCGAAAACTATCGGCCCGAAAAGAAACACAAAAGGGTCCGCCAGAAGTGGGCGGATGAAACGTGGAAGCCCTTGCGTCGCCCTGTGGGGCGCTGATCAGGCGGGAACCCACTGATATCGCTTATGGATGACTCAGAGCGGAACTTCCTCAGCCGTTGGTCGCGGCGCAAAGCACTGCGTCAGGAGGAACTGGACGAAGCGACCCTCAGCGGGACGGAGGAAGTCGCTTCAGCTGCGTCTGACTCGGCTGAAGACAAAGCGCCGCTGCCGACCGATGAGGATTTGCCGCCGATTGAATCCCTGGGTGAGGACGACAATTATGGCGATTTCCTCTCGCCCAAGGTCAGTGAAAAATTACGCAAGGCAGCCCTGCGCAAACTGTTCCACGGGGCCGGTTTTAATATCCGCGACGGACTGGATGACTACGATGAGGACTTTACGCTCTTCGAACCCCTGGGCGACATTGTGACGGCGGACATGCGTCATCGCGAGGAGATGCTGGAACGCAAGGCGCGTGAGGCCGCCGAAGCGGCCAAGAAAACGGACGGGAAAGAACAGCAGATTGCGGTAAACGCAGAGTCGCAATCCGAGCAAGAGCCAGCAACTCCCGAGCCCGGTGAGGATCGCCTGGCCAACAGGGATTCCGTGGGCAGCGATGATGTGGCCTCCGACAACAACGTGGTGCTTGGGGATCACCCGGCGGAGGAAGAGATCCCGGACCGCGAGCCAGCATCAGTTGCTCGCGCCGCCGAACCGGATCCGGACCCGGCCTCAACTAAGGGAACCGGATGAGCGCAGGTGCAGCCGAACGCGTGGCGGACTTTCTCGGGTTCGATCTTCCGAATGATTCGGCCGGACAGCAGGCGCGCCTTCAGGCGCTCGCGACAGGACTTGCAGGTGAGGTGACCCCAACCTCTCTGGTTGCTTTCAGTTCAGGCGGCGTCCTCGCCATCATTGGACCGCTGCCCCCGGCGCTTGCGGTTGCGCAGGATCTGCAAGGGCTTGATGGGTGTCTTGTGCTAGCAACCGATGGCGCGGACCCAGGAAAAACCGAGATTCGTGAAATCGGGGGCCGGTCTCTCCCGGTGGTCTCTGGAAAACCGGCGGCGATTCAGGGTTTTCTCGGAAAGTTTGAGATCACCATCGCCCGGGGTGGCAGTGAGATTGACCTCGCCAAAGCCATGGAACTGCCGGGCGGGACAGTCGATATGGTCCTTGATCTGCTGCGTGCGCCCCTGCTGACGACGGAAGTCCTGCCGCCGGGATATTTCGCGCCACGGGGTGACAGCGTAGCACTGGATGAGGCATGCCAGTCGATTCAGGAACTTAAAGGGCAATTTGAAAAACCGCAGTATGTTCTTTATGACCCGGATATCTGTGCGCACGGCGCGCGCGGGATCAACGGCTGTCGGCGCTGTCTTGACGTCTGTCCAGCCGATGCGCTGAGTACGGCAGGAGAGCGCATCTCGGTCGAGACGCATCTGTGTCAGGGCATGGGCTCATGCTCATCAGCCTGCCCGACAGGGGCCCTGAGTTATGCCTACCCCAACCGGGTCGATACGCTAAATCGTCTCAGACGGACCATCGCGGAGTTTGGTAGACAGACAGGTCTGGTACCGGATGTTGCATTCTTTGGAGGCGAGGAAAGTTCCGCGGTGCTGAGTGAGCGGTTGGCCCAGATTCCGGATCACGTGATTCCCTGGAGGAGCGAAGAAGTCGGAAGCGCCGGCCCGGAAGTGTGGCTTTCGGCGATTGCGTATGGTGTGCGATCAGTCACGGTGATCACGCTCCCGCGGACCCCCCAGAGCGTCTGCACCGCAGCCGAACGGCAGGCACGCGAAGTCAACGCGGTGTTAACCGGTTTGGGCTGGCCGGGGGAGACAGTCAGGGTGATCCCCGCGGATGAGGATATCGCTTCACACTGGTTGAGCAGTGGCGGCCATACCCAAGACACGGGGCATGAATTCAAGCCGGCAACCTACGCCGGCATTGATGACAAGCGCGCCGTTCTTCGGGCGGCGATTGATCACCTCGTTGCGCAGGCGGGTGACGCGCCGGCAGAGATTGCATTGCCGGCCGGGACACCGTTCGGGGAAGCCCGTGTCGATACTGAAAAATGCACGCTCTGTATGGGCTGTGTTTCTGTGTGTCCCGCCGGTGCGATTCTCGACAACAAGGATCGCCCCTGTCTTTCGTTTATTGAGTGGAACTGTGTCCAGTGCGGTCTTTGTGAGAATACCTGCCCGGAAAAGGCGATCAGTCTCAATGCAAGGCTGCTGACCGACAGTAATGCCCGCATGGAGCGCAGGGTCCTTAACGAAGACGAACCCTTCAAGTGCCTCGGATGCGCTAAACCCTTCACCACGCAGAGGATGATCCAGAAGATGGAGGAAAAATTGGCAGGACACCGGATGTTTCAGGGCGATGGGATGCGGCGTCTGAAATTATGCGAAGACTGCCGGGTGAAAGAGATGTTTGAGGCTTGAGCCGCAGCAGATCTGCGTACGATCCAGGAGTTTGCTTAAATTACTAATTGTTTTTAGTGA
>DCXP01000091.1:0-1810 GCA_002327725.1 Proteobacteria bacterium UBA2133 | reverse complement strand
TGATTTAAGAGACGCTTCTACTGTTCTTTATGTTAAAGAAAGGTACGATATTTGTAGGGTTGCATTTGGTATCGGATAGGGGCAAGATTACCGTTAGCAGATTTATGGTCTGGATAAAGCCGCCTTATCCGGGAAGTGCGCCGCTCATTTCGAACCGGTAGCAAGGGCGACAATCCGGCCTTAATCTCAAAAAAAACGATAGGGAGGAGACAGGCAGCTTGGCAGAAGACGCCCTGGCAGTAACCCCGCCACCATCCGCGGTTTCTGAAGAAGAGCAGGCGCGGGCAGGCGTCTACGCGCTGCTCGGAAGCGTGCTGGCGAAACCCTGCTCGTCAGAGGTGCGCGATTTCCTGGACTCGATCCCGCTGGACGGTGCAGGGGCGGACGTACAGCTGCCCTGGCAGAAACTTCAGAGCGAAATTGCCAGCGCTGATCTCGAGGAACTGGCCCATGAATACCATGCCCTCTTTGTCGGGCTGGGACGCGGCGAACTGCTGCCGTACGGATCGGTTTATCTGACCGGATTTTTGCAGGAGAAGCCCCTGGCAGATCTTCGCGCAGACCTTCAAAGGCTCGGCTTTGAGGTCACCGACAGCACACACGAACCCGAGGACCATGCCGGAGCGCTCTGTGAAGTGATGGGCATCATGGCAGGATCCCCGGATGAATTTTCCCACGAGACTCAGAAAGCGGTTTTTTCGAAGCATCTGGGATCGTGGATGACAGAATTCTTCGACGATCTGATCAAGGCCCGCGAGGGTGGGTTTTATCGGGCGGTCGGTGAATTTGGCCGCGCCTTTATCGCAATCGAAAAGCAGTACTTTGCGATGGAGGTATAGCCTTAAGTACGTTGTCGGAACTTTATCAACTCTTCCACAGCGAGGTAAGAAGCATGAGTAAGAAACAATCACCAAAGGAAAAAAACGTCTCAGGAAGACGTGCATTCCTCAAAGGGGCGGCGGTTGCAGGTGGAGCTGCTGCGCTGGCTTCTGGCCAAAGAGCGGTAGCGGCAAGCGACCCCGTGTCGGGCGATGCCTTAGCCGGCTCCGGCTACCAGGAGTCAGGTCATATCAGGGATTACTACAAAACTGCCCGGCTCTAGGCTGGAAGTTTGCGTCCTTAAACCCTTTTTTCGAGCGCAGCTCGGGATAACGGAGGAATAAAGATGAAACTGATCAGAACTGCGACAGAGCCGGCAGCACAGCCCAAAGACGAGGCTGTCGGCAGCGCGATCGATCGTCGTACCTTCCTGAAACGTTCAGGAATCACCCTTGGGGGTGCTGCGGCCGCCACGGCGCTGGCACCTGCCATGATGCGCAAGGCCCAGGCCGCGATCCCCTCAGGGGGCGGCGGCACCCAGACCGTGCGCACGATTTGCACTAACTGCTCGGTGGGTTGTGGCATCAATGCCGAAGTCGATAACGGAGTCTGGGTCGGCCAGGAGCCGGCCTTTGATCACCCGTTTAACCTCGGCGGGCACTGTGCCAAGGGTGCAGCGGCGCGTGATCATGGCCATGGCGAGCGCCGCCTGAAATACCCCACCAAACTGGTCGGCGGTAAATGGGTGCGGCTCAGCTGGGATGAGGCTATTAACGAGATTGGCGACCAGATGCTGCAGATTCGCCAGCAGTCTGGCCCAGACTCGGTGTACTGGCTGGGATCGGCCAAATTCAACAACGAGCAGTCCTATCTGTTCCGCAAATTCTACGCGCTGTGGGGCACTAACAATGGTGACCACCAGGCGCGTATCTGTCACTCGACCACGGTCGCGGGCGTAGCCAATACTTGGGGTTACGGCGCCATGACCAAC
>DCXP01000063.1:2493-3887 GCA_002327725.1 Proteobacteria bacterium UBA2133 | reverse complement strand
GGGTCGTCAAACTCACCCCACACGGCCGGCACAGGCATGAGCAGCAATAACAAGCCACCGGCTCTGATGGTACCGCTCAGCGCACCAACGGCATCCGGGTTGAGCCCCTGCCAGCCATCGAAGACTACGCCGACCTGCTCGCTGCCGAGCACGCGTTCTGCCGCGCTCGCCGGCAACACGGTCACGCCCGCCGGCGCCCCGGCACCCAACCACAACCACTGATCAGCTGGCGCCGGCAGGGCCTGCAGCAAATCACCGGCGCACTCACGGCACCAGTCCCGCGGACCTGCCACCAGCACCATACCGCGGTGACCACGGGCTGCCAGCACCTGCTGCCAGCTTCGAACACAGGCAACCGCAACGCCAGCCCCACCATCTTGCAGCGCGGCGGATGCCATGGGTTCAGCGGCGGCGGGTGTCATGGGTTCAGCGGCGGCGGCCCCGCTTATGCCATGAGCCACCGCTGCGGGCCGGCGCCAACAAGCGCACGTTGCGGTGCTTGAACAGCGGAATCAACACAATCCCGGCAACGAAGCCACCAATATGGGCGAACCACGCCACCCCGGGGCCGTCACCGGCCACCATCGAACTGAGAATCTGGTAGACAAAATATATGCCGAGCACCACACCGGCTTTCAGCGACATGGTGTGGATGTAGAAGCCCAGCGGTATCGCTACCAGTACCCGGGCGTGTGGATAGAGCAACAGGTAGGCGCCGAGCACACCGGAGATGGCGCCACTCGCACCGACCATGGGGATAGGCGACTCGGGGTTGGACAAGGCCTGAGCAAAGGCGGCAGCAACGCCGCAGATAAGGTAAAACACGATAAAACGGCCATGGCCCATAGCGTCCTCGACGTTGTTACCAAATATCCACAGGTAAAGCATGTTGCCGGCCAGGTGCATGAAGCCAGCGTGTAAAAACATGGAAGTGAGCGGGGTGAGTGCCGGATGCACCCACACAAGCTCAAGCGGCAGGCGGGCGTGATCAAAAATCACTGCCGGGATGACACCGAGCGCTAACAGCGCCGCTTCCTGTCCCGGTCCCAGTGACAACTGCCAGAAGAAAACCAGCACACACAAGCCGATGAACGCGATCGTGATCAGCGGCGTGATCTGGGTTGGATTGTCGTCGTGCAGAGGAATCATGCTGTGGTGTGCCGCGCTATTGCGGGGATGATTCTAATCCGCTTCGCCGGGGCAGGGGTTAGCCGCATCGATGCCACCGGTTTGACCTGGATCACGGAACAGCACGAAAGCGCCGGTATTTTTTGCACCCGAGCCCGCTCTCCGGCACAATGAGTGACGCTGGCCGCGGCCAGTTGTTAACACACTATGGCCATACTCGAAGACATCAGCGAAGAAGTCAGCGCCGAACTCTCGGCAACCCTGCA
>DCXP01000063.1:637-2112 GCA_002327725.1 Proteobacteria bacterium UBA2133 | reverse complement strand
AATGATGGAAGATGACCTGCTCAAACGCATGAGCGAAGTCGGGGTGGTCGACCCAGCTAACCATACTGCCGTGCTGGCCGAACTCGATGCGCTTATCGAAAACTTCGGTGATGATGTGGCCGCCGACAGTTTCGTCCGCGCCCGCGCCAGCGAAACACTCTCTGCGGTCATCGAGAATTACATAGACCACACCGGTGAGGAACTGCCACCCACGCTGGGCGAAGTTCGCCGCACCATGCACAACGGCCTGGTGGCCGAACTCATCGGAGTTGGTGAACTGGAAGATGATGAGGAGCAGACTCTTTACGACGAGATCGATCGGCTGGTCGATCTGCACGGGGACGCCGCCCCGGCCGAGGGCTTTCTCGCCTATCCCTGACCGTCCCGGCCCCATCAGTCACGGTGGCTGAACCGATGCTCTCACCGACGCGGTATCGAACCAGCGACATGGGCCCAGATTATGCCGCAAATACTGACCCGACCTGCAAACACCATAACGGGTCAGAATTCTCAACACTTGCGGTCGTTGTCAGTAGTTGTCCTGGTCGAGGTGCTGGGCACAGGTCATAGCTAACCTTCGTAGATGATCTCCGATTGAATATCAATTGGTGCAATTCTTCTGGGCCTCACCGTTGGCGGCTGCTGCTGCTTGATAACGTATTGCCAGAACTCTTCCAGCAGGGGGAAAAGCCAGTTCCAGTAGCCGGCGCTCTGCGGAACCCGCCAGATTCTTTGTCTTATCGGGGTCCATGACTGAAAGATGCACTGGTCATAGCCGGCGCAGGCGAGCTGTACCTGTATCTGCGCCATGTGTTGCGGAGAAATAGCGGAATAGGGTTCTGAGTTACGGCATTTGATTTCGTGCAAACCCAGTTCCAGAAACTCCCCATCAGGACTGGCGCCCAGCCAGTCGTGCTCACGATGAATAAATAGCCCGGTAGGGAAACTGAGCGCGCTAATTGCAATTTCCCCGTCATGGCGTGCATCCTCTTCATGCTCGCTGCCGAAGACCATATGGGAGCTGACCTTAATTTTTTGTCCCATATACTGGCGCCAGCATTCGGCTCGTGATGAATAAGCGCCCCTCATACCGGCAGCTGCTGCTGCAGTAGAGGCGTTTAACAGACCCTTACGCGCTTCCAGCCATTCATCGCTTCCTTGCACCAGGTCAATGTATGGCACGGGCAATTGCCTTTAATTTCGCTTTGTCAGCCGGGGTGATGGCGGCTTGCTCTTCTTTGGTCAACTGATTGAAAGCGGTCGCTAAAGTCTTTGCCCCCTCACCCGCTGACCTGGTTAGCGGTCCCAGGATCTTTTTCGGGGTTTTTAAAATTTCCTTTTTCTCTTTTTTTTCAATGCCGGCAGCGTCGTTGTCGCCACCGGAAATCGAGAAAACGCTGAGTGCAGCGTAACGGCGCAGGTAGGTAATTGCACTCCCCGCAGACTGGTAACCGTTCATGTTCCTGAGCGACTCA
>DCXP01000063.1:0-429 GCA_002327725.1 Proteobacteria bacterium UBA2133 | reverse complement strand
AATGCCGGCAGCGTCGTTGTCGCCGCCGGAAATCGAGAAAACGCTGAGTGCGGCGTAACGGCGCAGGTAGGTAATTGCACTCCCCGCAGACTGGTAGCCGTTCATGTTCCTGAGCGACTCATATTTCACCGAGAAGGAGGTGCTGATCCACTGCCCGGAGGAGTGGGTAACCATGGTCGCCACACCAATCTCGTCGGCGCCGGTGCAAGGGGTCTGTAGCATAAAAAGCCCGTGTTTGGCACAAGCCTTTCGAATAATCGGCAATACAGAATCGAGGGCAGCGTATTTATACCCATATCCTTGCGCCGTCTTTGGAATATCGTGAAGGTCGGGCAAAGCTTTCGATAAAGCCGTCGATATCTGGTCGATCTGGGGCGAGGTTTGAATGCCGTATGGCTCTGGCATTGGTAAATCACCAGTGACAATTTC
>DCXP01000073.1 GCA_002327725.1 Proteobacteria bacterium UBA2133 | reverse complement strand
CCCGCGACCGCATCGAGTTTTTCCAGCAGTACCGGGTCCCGGGCATCAGCATGGGTAATCAGGGCTGTCTCCAGCGCGCGATCATCACCCGAGGGGCACACGGCAGGGCGTTCTGACATCCTGCCCGCGACAGTCCGGACAAGCTGGCGTGCTTTATCCGCGTTATTCAGCAGCACCTGGATGATCGCGTCGACCGCAACGTTGTCGTGATCCGGATGCCAGCAGTCATAGTCGGTGACCATGGCCACCGTGCAGTAGGGCATCTCAGCCTCGCGGGCAAGTTTGGCTTCCGGCATGTTGGTCATGCCGATCACATCGCAGCCCCACTGCCGGTAGAGGTTCGACTCTGCCAGGGTCGAGAACTGCGGCCCTTCCATCACCAGATAGGTACCGCCGCGCTGCATCGGAATATCCGCGGACCTGCAGGCCGCTTCGCACCAGTCCCCAAGCCGCGCGTTGACGGGATGCGCCATGGACACGTGGGCGACCATGCCGGTGCCGTAAAAACTTTTCTCCCGCGCAAAGGTCCGGTCGATAAACTGATCGACGATCACGAAAGTGCCCGGCGTCAGATGTTCGTGGAAAGAACCCACCGCAGAGAGCGAAACGATGTCGGTTACCCCGGCGCGTTTTAAGGCATCAATGTTGGCGCGATAGTTGATTGTGCTTGGGCTGAAGCGGTGGCCCCGGCCATGCCGCGGCAGGAACACCAGTTGGATCCCATCCAGTGTGCCGAAAAGCAGCTCATCCGAGGGTTCGCCCCAGGGCGAGGCAACTTTTTCCCAGCGAACCTCCTCGAGTCCATCAATCTGGTAAAGGCCGCTGCCGCCGATGATGCCGAGAACCGGCCTTTGGTGGTGTTCAGTCATCGCTGATGATTTCCCAATGAGTTGCCGAAGGGCGTTAAACCTTTAGAGTGAGCATTTTAGAACCCCAAGCGACAGTTGCGCGGCCTTTTTAGAACAGCGAGTCGCCCAGTTCCTTAATGGCTGCCAGCATCTCCGGCTCATCGGTCAGGGATTCGGCGATCGCGCAGCGGCAGGCGGTATTGGCGTCGATGCCGCTCGCCATCAGTTTTGCGGCATGCACCAGTAAGCGGGTGCTGGCGCCTTCTTCCAGCCCGTTGCCCTTGAGATTTCGGGTCATCCCGGCAAATCGCACAAGCCGTGCCGCGGTCTCGCGGTCAATACCGGACTCACGCACCACGATATCCTGCTCGAGCTTTTCATCAGGATAATCAAAATCGATCGCCACGAAACGCTGCCGGGTACTCTGTTTCAGATCCTTGAGCACGCTCTGGTAGCCGGGGTTATAGGATATGGCAAGACAAAACTCAGGCGATGCATTAAGCACTTCACCCGTTTTTTCAATGGGAAGCTGTCGACGGTCATCGGCAAGCGGGTGGATGATGACCGTCGTGTCTTTGCGGGCCTCAACGATCTCATCAAGATAGCACAGGGCCCCTGCGCGAATCGCCTGGCTGAGCGGTCCGTCTATCCACCGGGTTTCCCCACCGACGATCAGGTAGCGCCCGACGAGGTCTGCCGCCGTGAGGTCGTCGTGACACGATACGGTGATGAGCGGGCGCTTAAGGCGCCACGCCATATATTCCATGAAGCGTGTCTTGCCGCAGCCGGTAGGCCCCTTGAGCAGCACCGGCAACTGGTTGTGCCAGGCCGCTTCAAAGAGGGCGACCTCATCGCCTTGGGTGGCGTAGAAAGGCTCGGTGTCGATGGTCTGGGCGGCAGGTTCTGATGCAGGCATGGACATTTTGAGTTTCGTACCCTTGGTGCGCACAGTAGCCGTGAGCGGTAGTCTAGACCTCAAAGGATTCGGCAAGTTTTTTCCTGACCGTCGCGTTTTTAAGGCGGACGTATTTTGGCAGCCCGTTCCTGTGGTAGGGCGGGTAGTCCTGACCACGGATGAGCGGCTCCAGATAGCGTCTGCAGCGCGCGGTAATGCCGAACCCATCGGAGCTGATGAAACTGCGGGGCATCATTTTCTCCTTGTTGGCAACCCGCTTAAGGCTCGCTTCCCCCACTTTCCAGCGGTAAGGTTTATCCGACAAGCGAACGATCGTCGGCATCACCGCGTTTTTGCCGGCGAGCGCCATTTCAACGGCCGCCGCACCGGTGGCATAAGCATGTGCAACATCGGATGCCGAGGCGATGTGCCGAGCTGAGCGCTGCAGGTAGTCCGCCACCGCCCAGTGATACTTAAGGCCAAGATCCTCTTTTACCATTGCGGCGACAACCGGTGCCACGCCGCCGAGTTGGGCGTGGCCGAAAGCATCGCGCAGGCCCTGGTCGGCAAGAAAGCCGCCGTCGCTGCTGCGAACCCCTTCCGAAACCACCACGGAGCAGTAGCCGAAACGCTTTACCTTCTGATCGACCAGCGCCATGAACCGCTTTCGGTCGAAGGCGACTTCCGGAAAGAGAATCACAATGGGAATCGGCGTATTTTCGTCGCTGGCCATGCCCCCGGCGGCGGCAATCCAACCGGCGTGGCGCCCCATGACCTCAAGGATAAATACCTTGGTTGAGGTTTTTGCCATGGAAGCGACGTCGAAACTCGCCTCGCGGGTCGACACTGCAATGTATTTGGCAACCGATCCAAAGCCCGGGCAGTTATCCGTGATCGGCAGATCGTTATCGACCGTTTTGGGGATGTGAATAGCCTGGATCGGATAGCCCGCGGTCCGGGAAAGTTGCGATACCTTGAGGCAGGTATCTGCCGAATCACCGCCGCCGTTGTAGAAAAAATAGCCGATGTTATGGGCCTTGAAGACGTCAATCAGTCTCTGGTACTCGGCCCGGTTTTCCTCTAGGCTTTTCAGTTTGTAGCGGCATGAGCCAAAAGCGCCCGACGGCGTTGTCCTAAGTGCCGCAATAGCGCTTTTGCTTTCCTTGCCGGTGTCGATCAGGTCCTCGCTAAGCGCACCGATAATTCCGTTACGGCCTGCAAAGACCTTGCCAATGTGCTCACGATGCTGCCGGGCCGTTTCGATAACCCCGCAGGCGCTGGCATTGATGACGGCGGTGACACCGCCTGACTGTGCGTAAAAGGCATTTTTGGTCTTTCCCATATGTCGATCTCTAAAATTGCAAAACCTGTGCTGGCCCCGGCGCCTTGTCGGTGGCACAAGGCGGCCGACTGCGGTCCGGGCCGAATATTCTAGCCTTGGCACCCGGCGCCAACCTATGGATCGTCCTTGCGCTAGCCCAAAGCGCCTCT
>DCXP01000066.1 GCA_002327725.1 Proteobacteria bacterium UBA2133 | reverse complement strand
TACACCCTGAGATTCTCGTGGGGGGGCGATCGATGAAAGAATTTACCTGGACCGGGAGGAAAGAAGGGATAGTTGTTCGAGGGGAATTAGAATCCGAATCTCTCGATGACGCTATTTCAATCCTGAAGGGGAGAGGAATTGAAGTAGAAGAGTTAGTCGAGACTGAGCATGACATTGATGAATCAATAAGTGCAGGGTCCGACCATCATCAGGTGTTTGAGCATCGTATTACCGCGCCAAGAACAAACGCATTAGCCGTCATTAGTCTCGTAGTATCTCTGTTGGGCGTAATTGTCACTTGGTTCATTCCGATTATCACTCAAATCGCGGCAATTATCTGTGGCCATATCGCGCGATCGCAGATAGAGAAAAGTAATGGCAATCAGACTGGATCAGGTATGGCGTTAGCGGGGCTGATAATCAGTTACCTGGTGCTTATAGTCGGACTGCTTGTTCTAATTATTCTTGGGGTAACAATTGCTGAGTTTGCTTCTGAAATGTGATCGAACTGAAAAAGAGCCAATGAGATAACTAGAGAGGGTAGTCTTTATACACTTATCCTTTAGTAGTCTAGACATGAGGCTGATATAGAAGAAATCACAAAAGGACATCCAAACCCCGGATGCCCTTTTTCTTTTGTCAGTATGAAACACCAAGAAAACTGAACTACCGGGGAATACCGGGGTCGCAATGCTACTGTCATGCTCCTTGGGTTAAGAAGTGATCTTCGCGTAGCGATGGTCTCTGTCAACAGGACACCTGCTTTCCGGAGGGCGCGCTGTCGGCAAGTCGAACTCTTCCCGTCAGATACACAATGACGGTTCGAACATGCTTTTCCGACTGACCGCAAAACCTGAAGTGGCCATTCGGCCACGCTTCACCCTGTGGCTTAAAACGTATCCAGTTTGGCGACCGCCAGTGAATGTCAACGCCTGAAGTCCGGGGGGATGCGAATAGAATCCTCTCGTCGGGATCATACGTCCGGTCCTGATCACGGTCTACGAACCCAAGCCAGCCGTCGGCCCAGGAACCGTTCACTTCGCATCCGGTATCCGCGCTTCCCGGGCATGCCATCACCGACCATCCGCTGCGGATAGACTCCATCCTCGCAAGACTGAGGTGGTGCAGCAGGCGCTGCGACGCAGTATCCACCTGTTTTGCGATAATCTGACCTCGCCAGGATGGAACCGTCAGCCCCAGCAACACGCCAACTACGGCTATGACCACCAGCATTTCCGAAATCGTGAAGCCTTTGCACTTCAAAGGCGGGGTGAAACCGGGACTTTTGGACTCAAAGACTCGCTTCATGAAGCGCAGTCTTGCAGATCTGCGGCAGCAACCCAGTGAACTTGGGCACTGAAAATGACCCGCCAGTTCGCGCTTAAAAGCGATTTCAGCCCCGCGGGTGATCAGCCTGAGGCGATCCGGCAGCTGCTTGATGGCATTCACGCAGGGGAGGCGTTCCAGACGCTTCTCGGCGTCACCGGCTCCGGAAAGACTTTCACCATGGCGCATGTCATCGCCGAGTTCGGCCGGCCGGCACTGATCCTGGCGCCGAATAAGACTCTGGCGGCGCAACTGTACGCGGAGATGCGGGAGTTTTTCCCGGATAACGCGGTTGAGTATTTCGTGTCCTATTACGATTACTATCAGCCGGAGGCCTACGTTCCCGCCAGCGATACCTACATCGAAAAAGATGCCTCCATCAATGAACACATCGACCAGATGCGCTTATCCGCCACCAAGGCGATCCTCGAGCGTGAAGACGTCATCATCGTAGCGACGGTCTCTGCGATTTACGGGCTCGGAGACCCGGTCGCCTATCACGGAATGATCCTGCACTTTCGTGAGGGGGCGCTGGCGCAGCAACGCGACATTCTGCGGCGGCTCGCTGAACTGCAGTACACCCGAAACGAGATCGAGCTTCGGCGGGGGACTTTCCGGGTTCGGGGAGATGTCCTGGATATCTTTCCAGCCGAGTCTGAACGGTTCGCGGTACGGATTGAGCTTTTTGGTGATCAAATCGAAAAACTTTCCCGGTTCGATCCGCTGACCGGTGAAACCGATGAACGGTTGACGCGTTTCACAATCTACCCAAAGAGTCACTACGTCACTCCGCGCGAGACCGTCCTCGATGCCATCGACGAGATTAACGAGGAACTGACACAGCGCCTGACGTTTCTGCGCGATCATGAAAAACTGGTCGAAGCGCAGCGGCTGGAACAGCGGACCCGCTACGATGTGGAGATGATGCGCGAACTCGGCTACTGCGCCGGGATCGAGAACTACTCGCGCTTCCTGTCGGGGAGAAATGTCGGCGAGCCGCCACCCACACTGATCGACTATCTGCCGACAAATTCCTTGATGATCATCGACGAAAGCCACGTCACGGTTCCGCAGTTAGGCGCCATGTTCAAGGGCGATCGCTCGCGCAAAGAGAACCTTGTGGAGTACGGATTCCGGCTGCCGTCTGCGCTGGACAACCGGCCGCTTCGCTTTGATGAGTTTGAATCACTGATGCCGAGGACGGTTTTCGTATCGGCAACGCCCGCTGACTATGAGCGGGAGCACAGTTCCAGTGTGGTCGATCAGGTGGTCCGTCCCACAGGGCTGGTTGATCCGGAAATCGAGGTGCGGCCTGTCGCCACCCAGGTTGACGACCTGATGTCAGAGGCGCGCACCACAGCGGCGATCGGCGAAAGGGTACTGGTCACCACCCTGACCAAGCGCATGGCCGAGGATCTCTGCGACTACCTGCATGACCACGACATCAGGGTGCGCTACTTGCATTCCGACATCGATACCGTCGAACGGGTTGAGATTCTCTCTGACCTTCGAAAGGGTGTTTTTGACGTGCTGGTTGGCATTAATCTCCTTCGCGAGGGCCTGGACCTGCCGGAGGTGTCGCTCGTTGCGGTGCTTGATGCTGACAAAGAGGGGTTTCTGCGCTCCACAAGGTCGCTGATCCAGACCGTGGGTCGCGCAGCCCGTAACATCAACGGCAGGGCAATCCTGTATGCAGAACAAACCACCCAGTCCATGCAGCGGGCGATTGATGAGACAGAGCGGCGGCGGGAGAAACAACGGGCCTACAACCGTCGTCACAATATAATCCCCCGCTCAGTCGTCAAGCCGGTTAACGAGATTATTGATGGCGTCGCGGCCGGGCCCGGCACGAGAACCGGATCGAAATCCGACAGACCCGGGAGATCCGCAATTGCATCTGCCAATGTTGTGGCGCTATCCGCCGAGGAATTCAAGCGCACGATCCACCAGCTCGAGGAGAAGATGTATGCCCACGCACGGGACCTTGAGTTCGAAGAGGCCGCGCGGATTCGCGACCAGATTTCAGAGTTCAAACACGGGCAGTTTCACCCGGTCATTGCGGCAGCCTAGAGGACTTTTTGCAGAGTTGAAACCACGCGGTCAAGATCTGACTGCGCAATCGTCAAAGGCGGCAACAGGCGGATCACGGTAGGGCCGGCGGGAAGGGCGATAATGCGATGTTCCAGCAGTGCCTGCAGAAAAGGTGTTGCCTTTTGCCTGAGCTCAATCCCGATCATCAGGCCCAGCTGCCTTAGCTCTCTGACAGACTCCGGCAGCGCGCTCGAAAACCGCTCTGCAAAATAGGCGCCGAGCCCTGCGGCCCGTTCGGCCAGTTTCTCCTGACACATAAAATCGACCGCGGCAGAGGCTGCGGCGCAGGCCAGCGGATTGCCGCCGAATGTTGACCCGTGTACGCCGATTCGAGCGATGACACTGTCGGCACACAGCACCGCACCCATCGGCACTCCCCCTGCAATCCCCTTGGCGAGGCACATCATATCCGGATGCAGGGCAAAATGTTCGCAGGCAAAAAACCGGCCGGTTCGACAGAAGCCGGTCTGCACTTCATCAATAATCAGCAAAGCCCCCCGTTCAGTACACAGACGTCTGGCTGCCGCAAGGTACTCTGCTTCGGCGGGGCGGACTCCCCCTTCGCCCTGGACAACCTCCAGGATCACGGCTGAGGTGCTTTCACCGATGGCCGCATCAAGTTTTTCAATATTATTAAGCGGAACGAATGTGTTCCCTGGGAGCAGGGGCTCGAAAGCGTCCCGGTATTTGAACGTAGCACTCAACGCGCCCAAGGTTCTGCCGTGAAAGCCGCGCATAGCCGTGACCAGACCGCTCCGTCCGGTGCTGGCACGCGCCAGCTTTATCGCGGCTTCAACACTTTCCGTACCGGAGTTACACAAGAAGACACGGTTGAGACCTTGAGGGGCGAGATTCACCAGTTTCTGCATCAACTCGCCGCGGCGATCGTTATGGAAAATGCCCGGGCAGGTGAGCAGGGTTTTGGCCTGTTTGGCGACGGCGTCAGCCACCGCCGGGTTACTGTGACCGATATTTGCGACCCCGACCCCGGCGGCGCAGTCGAGATATTCATTGCCCGCGCTGTCCCAGACGAGGGCGCCTTCGCCGCGCACCACGTTGATGCCTCGACGGGGATATACCTCGAGCGCGTAGCGGGCTTCGAGAGGTTCGGTGGTCATCGCACCGTGGTTCCTTTGCCAGCCAGCGCATCCAGTAGCGGGCGCTCTGTTCGGCCATCGGCAATAACGACCTCGCTGACCCCGGCGTCAAAGAGTCGCCGCAACGCGAGAATTTTCCGCTTCATCCGGCCTTCCACAGTGGCTTCCCGATCCGCGAGTTCTGCCGCCGGGAGCTCGGCAAGCGCGGAATGTTCATCATCCTTATCTTCCAGGAAACCCGGCGCCTCGATGAGCTGGATAACCTTGAGTGTGTGCAGGGTCTTCTGCAGGACCCCGACAATGTCATCATTTTCCGAATTGATGGCAAAACCCTGCTCGTCGATGATCGGAATGCTGATCACCGGGCGATAGCCGTCTCGAAGGAGTGTTTTCAGCAGCGACGCATTTACCGTCTCAGGCTTGCCGGAAAAATCCCGCTTGATCAGGGTCTTTCCGTTTTCCCGCACTTTAATCCCCTTGTTGCGCCGGCCCTGGATCAGGCGGCCATCCAGTCCGGTGAGGCCCACGGCGTTGATGCCGTTGCGCTGGCACAGCTCCACAAAGCGCCGGTTCTTAAGCCCGCTGTAGGCCATCATGATCAGGTCGATGGCCTCGGGGTCTGAGTAGATGCTGGTATAGCCCGACACCGACGTTAACTGGACGTTCTCGTGCCCAATACGGCTTGCAAGGTCGTCGCGAAGGGCATTGGCGCCCAGCACGACAACATACGGCTCCTCGATGGTGGCGAGATCGGTCGCCACCCCCTCGAGGTTAATCTGGGCGCCGCCGCCGACTTTGATAATCAACATAGTAAGGCGTGTTGCTATAACTCGGTGACAGTACGGTTTTCAATAGGGCGCCATGTCGCATCAAGCGGGTATGGCTCGGAGCAGACCACGTTTAAGCCGCCTGCTGATGCTCGATGCATCTGGAAATACCCCGGATTTTCATTGTAGAGGGTTGCCAGCAGCGAACGTTCCGGAGTGGCCAGGATCATATTCATCGCCCGTATGTAGCGGCTGCGTTTTTCGATCACGTTGACCGCCTTGTTAAGGCCCTGAAGGGTGCCATGGTGTGCGAAGCGCCCGATGTAGTTGAAAATCTTCTCAGCCCCGATACGGCCTTCTTCGCGGATACGGACTCCTGAGAGTTCGCCGTTGAAGATAAATACCTCGTTATCCCGAGCAAAAGGCATATTATTCTCAACAGCGATACCTTCATCCCGAAACGCACTGCGGGCGTGCGCCAGCAAGAGGCTGGTCTTGCCGAACCGATCGAGGTCATCTGTCCAGATCGGCGCAATGTTATGGTGGAATTGCCAGCGCCCATCTTCAAGCCAGACGCAGCCCCAGCCGTGACCCTGATACTCCTCGCTGTCACGGCACAGTGCGCCGAACGGGTGTAAGTGTGACGCGATCTCAAAGGGATTATCTGCCCGAAGCCAGAGAAGCCGGCACATAGGCGGTTAGATCGGGTGCAGACCGGGGAACGTCAGCCCGGTTGACTCATCCAGCCCCTGCATGATGTTGAAACACTGAACAGCCTGACCCGCTGCTCCCTTCATGAGATTATCGATCGCGCTGATCATGACCAGCCGCGTACTGCCGGCATCAATCTCAAACCCGATGTCGCAAAAGTTGCTTCCACTCAATAGCTTGGGCTCAGGGTAACGGTGGATGCCGCTTCGCTCTTTGACGATCCGGATAAAGGGCTCGTTCGCATAGTCCTCCCGGTATATGCCCCAGATTTCTTTTTCCTGCCGCGGCTCATTCAGGAACACATGACAAGTTGCCAGGATTCCCCGAACCATCTCGATTGAGGTCGCGGAAAAATACACCGGGAAGTCACCAAGGGACTGGGTAATCTCGGCAACGTGCCGGTGTCGCGTCGGCCGATAAGATCGGACGGCGCCGCTTCGCTCCGGATGATGGCTTGCCTCACTTGCCGCGTTGCCGCCCTCGCTTGAACCCGCCTTGACATCAATGACCACTGAGGAAATCAAGTTGCGCCGCGCCAGCGGCGCCAGGGCGAGTGTGCTGGCGGTGGCATTGCAGCCGCCACAGGCAACGTGCGTCGCCGCCTGAATCTCGCTGCGATGCAGCTCCGGAATACCGTACACAAAACGCTCAAGCAGTTCCGGCCTCGGGTGCGGCTGCCCATACCACTCCGCATACACGTCGGGATCAGACAGGCGGAAGTCAGCGCTCAAGTCGATAATTCTGGGCGCCAGGGCCGAAAACGCATCGAAACGCTCAGCGGTCTTTCTATGCGGCAGGCACAGGAACAGGACATCACAGGGCTCAAGCTCCCCCAGGGTGCAGAACTTGAGCGCGCAGGCCTTGCGCAGATTGGGGTGTGCCTTATGGACGGCCTTTCCGGCAAAGCGTTCGGAGGTGACCTGGGTGACCCGGGATCCTTCATGCAGGAGCAACAGCCGCAGCAGTTCTCCGCCCGTGTAACCGGACCCGCCGACGATGGAGACGTTGATCATTGCCCTGATCTCAACGTGAAATCAACGATCCGTGCCGGTATATCGACCCCGGTGGTCTCAATGCTGTTTCGAAATTCCATGGTGTAATTGACTTCATTAACGTACAGGCCGTCGTCGGTCTCAAATAGATCGACCGCCAGTATGCCGCCACCGACAGCGTTAGCGGCCGCCAGGGATATCTCGGCGATACCGGCATCCACTTCGCATCCGCTCGCCACGGCGCCACGCGCGGTATTTGTGATCCAGTGTTCCGAGGTCCGGTAGATGGCCGCAATGCACACATCACCGACCACGAAACTGCGGATATCACGACCTTTCTTTTCAACGAACTTCTGAATATAGAAGATCGAGTGATGATAACTGCCGAGGAGAGACTTGTGCTCAAGGATGGCCTCGGCAGATTCGCGGTCATTAACCTTCGATAACAGCCGGCCCCAGGAACCCACGGCTGGCTTCAGAACCACAGGATAGCCAAGTTCCTCAATGGCGTTGAGCGCAGAGGCTTCGGTAAATGCAACGCGAACGGCCGGTTGCCTGACACCCGCTTCTTTAAGCGCAACGGAAGTCAGGATCTTGTCGCCGCATATTTTGGCTACGTTGGCGGAGTTAATGCAGTGTATGCCTGCCGCTTCGAACAATCGAAGGCCATAGAGAGAGCGGGAATGATTAATGCTTCGTTCCAGAACCACATCGACATCAGGGACGGATTGAAGATCAAACACCAGGTCACGATCGTCGATCATCGTGAGGCCCGCCCCGCGGGCCTGAAACTCCTCAATCAGGAGCTTTTCTTCTTTGCGGATCAAAGAGTGCAGCAGCCCAACGTTCATTCGCCCCAGTCCTCCTCGGTCTCAGGCGCTTCAGTCACGGCTGCAGGATCAAGGCCGGTAACTTCGAGTTCTGAGCCGCAATCGGCGCACTCAAGAAGTTCTCCCACCACAGTACCCTGGGCAAAGACGATCTCGGCACCGCATACAGGACATTCGGTCATTTGATGATCTCCTCGTATCAGGTCGGGGAGGCAGTAGAATTCCCCAGATGGTTTATCAACGGTACGGGATTCTAATTTAGTCGGCGCGCAATAGGACAAAAGAGGTCGCTCCGATAACCCCATCAGGTCTCAAAATCGGGGAGCACAGGCGCGTGCGAGGAGGGGAGGCACTCCAGATGAATTTCCGGCGATGAAGGTATAAAATGCCATCGCTGGCTTAAAGGCGCGTAGCTCAGTGGTAGAGCACCACCTTGACATGGTGGTGGTCGGTGGTTCGATCCCACTCGCGCCTACCAGAAAATCAATGACTTAGGTCCGATAGATCCGCGCTGGATCCTCTTGGGGGGTAAAGTTGGGGGGCAAAAAAAGCCGGGCAGTTAGCCCGGCTTATGCATTGGGGATACGCGGTGGATACTAGGATTGCCCGCGATGCGTCCGCAGCAGACTTCGGCCGCGCCCTGAAAGGCTTTGGCATCAATCTCCTTGTCCGGGATATTGGCCGTACCGTCGCCTTTCTCAAAGACGTTCTGACGATGCAGGTCCACCGGGCCGATGCAGATTTTGCTGTATTGGAATTTAACGGAGAATTTTTTCAACTCCACGCCGACCACACCTACCACGACAACCCATTACCCACCGTCGTGAAGGAATCAGAGATCCGTGGCGGAGGCGTTGAACTGCGGCTATATGGACTCGACCCCGATGCTTGCGAAACGCGAGCACGAGCGGCAAACCACATGGTGTTGCGCACCAGCCTGGATCGGCCGCACGGCCTGCGTGAATGCTACCTGCTGGACCCCGACGGTTACTGCTGGGTGCCGAGCACCGCTACTGACATCTCAAAGGAGAAATAAAGTTGCCGCATCATGCCTGCACAATTGCTTTACAACTATAATTCGCGGCTGGTGATTCCCACTTGAGCGCGCGATCGTGCAATTCTGCCTTCGCCTGCCACTCTGGAGACGAAAGGGGTATCTGAAAGCACTTCGGTCTACCCGGTTGGCGGGCCGGTATCCGGCCCTTTAACCAGTTTCGCCCCATACTATGAAGATCACTCTGCCCGACGCCAGCGTTCGTGAATACCCGGGACCCCGTACGGTGGCCCAGATTGCCGCAGATATCGGTCCTGGACTCGCCAAAGCCACCCTGGGTGGAGATGTGGATGGCGCTCTGGTAGACGCATCCCACGAAATCCATAGCGACGCCGCCGTGCGCATTATCACGGCCAAAGACCCGGAAGGTCTTGAGATCCTGCGCCACTCATGTGCCCACCTTCTTGCGCAGGCGGTAAAGCAGCTTTACCCCGAGGCGCAGGTCACGATCGGCCCGGTGATCGAAGATGGCTTTTACTACGACTTCGCCTATGCCCCCGGGTTCACCGAGGACGATCTCGAGCGCATTCAGGAAAGAATGCAGACGCTGGCAAAGACCGGCGCGCAGGTGGAGCGCATTGCCATGAGCCGTGCAGAGGCGATCGCTTATTTCCGGGATGCCGGAGAAGGGTACAAAGCCGAAATTATCGAAGAGATCTCCGCAGAAGAGGCCTTATCCATTTATCGCCAGGGTGACTTTACCGACTTGTGCCGCGGACCGCACGTGCCGAACATTGGCATGATTCGTGCGTTTAAGCTGACCAAACTGGCCGGAGCCTACTGGCGGGGCGACTCCAGCAACGAGATGTTGCAGCGCATCTACGGGACCGCCTGGGGCGACAAGAAGTCTCTTGAGGAATACCTTACCCGCATTGCAGAAGCCGAAAAGCGAGACCACCGACGGATCGGAAAAACGCTCGATCTCTTTCACTTTCAGGAGGAAGCGCCGGGCATGGTGTTCTGGCACCGCGATGGCTGGACGCTCTATACCGTCATGGAGCGCTATGTCCGTAACCTCCTGTCCGAATACGACTACCAGGAAGTCCATACACCGCAGATGCTTGACCGCAGCCTGTGGGAGCGCTCCGGCCATTGGGACAAATTCCGCGACAACATGTTCATCATCCATGTTGATGACCGGGATTACGCCATTAAACCGATGAACTGCCCCGGGCATGTGCAGCTTTTCAATCAGGGCCTTCGAAGTTACCGGGATCTTCCTATCCGCATCGCCGAATTCGGGATCGTGCATCGAAACGAGCCCTCGGGGACACTCCATGGCCTGCTCCGGGCGAGGCGATTCACCCAGGATGACGCCCATGTTTTCTGTACCGAGGATCAACTCCACGAGGAGGTATCCACCCTCATTGAACTGACCTACCGGATGTACCGGGACTTCGGCTTTAACGATATCGAAGTAGCGCTTTCAACCCGGCCCGAGCAACGTGTCGGTGAAGATGCGTTATGGGATCGCGCAGAGGATGCGCTCGCCCGTGCGCTGGAGGAGAAGGGTATCGACTACGTTGTCCAGCCCGGCGAAGGCGCTTTTTACGGACCCAAACACGAGTTTGTGCTGCGCGATTCCATTGGACGCCGCTGGCAGTGCGGCACCATTCAGGTCGATTTCTCGATGCCCAGCCGGCTTGGGGCGTCCTATGTTACCGAGAACGGCTCAAAGCAGGTTCCGGTGATGATTCACCGGGCGATTCTGGGGTCGTTGGAGCGCTTTATCGGAATTCTGATCGAAGATACCGCGGGTAGACTGCCGTTCTGGCTTGCGCCGGTCCAGGCAATCATTCTGAACATTGCCGATCGACAGCAGCCATTCGCGTTGGAAATCGAAAATTTCCTTAAAAAACATGGGCTCAGAGTCGAAACTGACTTGAGAAACGAGAAAATTGGCTATAAAATCCGCGAATCTACCCTGAGACGGATTCCGTATCTGCTGGTTGTTGGAGATCGGGAGGTGGAACAGGGTTGTGTTGCCGTGCGCACGCGGGAAGGTGAAGACCTGGGCACCATAGCGGTGTCAGACGTGGTTGAGCAATGTCTTCTCCCCGACGCCAGCGCGCGGCATTAATTTTTGGAGGGATTGGCAATAGCAGGAACAAAAGAGCAAAGGCTCAACGAAGAGATCACCTACGATCATATTCGCCTGGTCAGCGAGACAGGGGAACAGTTAGGGATTATTACCCCGGATGAGGCCCGAACGATTGCAGACGAGCGCGGCATGGATCTTGTTGAAATCGCACCCAACGCGGAACCGCCGGTCTGTCGATTGATGGACTATGGCAAATATCTCTACGCAAGCGCTAAGAAAAAACAGGAATCGAAGAAGAAGCAAAAACAGATCACGGTCAAAGAGATCAAGTTCCGGCCAGGAACCGATATCGGCGACTACGACATCAAGGTTAGAAATCTCACGCGCTTTCTTGATGCCGGCAACAAGGTCAAGGTGACCTTACGTTTTAGAGGCCGGGAAATGGCCCATCAGGAACTGGGCATGGAGATGCTCAAGCGGGTGGAAGAAGATCTGAAAGAGATCGGTGTCGTCGAGCAGATGCCGAAGATGGAAGGGCGACAGATGGTGATGGTGCTGGCGCCGGTGAAACACTGAGAATTTGATCGATCGAGATTTAGCGAGATTCAAAAAGATGCCAAAACTTAAGACCAATAGGGGCGCTGCCAAACGGTTCAGCAAAACCGCAAAGGGAAAGTTCAAGCGCTCGCAAGCGTACCTGAACCACATACTGACTAAAAAGTCGACCAAACGGAAACGCCAGCTGCGCGCAGGGCTTCTGGTTGATCCGGCTGACCAGGCCGCGGTCCGCAAACTGCTGCCGTACGCCTGAGCCGAGGCAAAGACCTGATTGCCATTATTAAGATCGCTCCAAGAAGTCACAAAAGACGAAAAACTGAGAAAATACTGAGAAGAGTAAAACGATGCCAAGAGTAAGACGAGCAGTTACGGCCAAGGCCCGCCACAACAAAGTGATTTCGCGGGCCAAGGGGTACCGCGGCGCCCGCAAGAACGTGTTCCGGGTGGCTAATCAGGCCGTCATGAGAGCCGAACAATACGCCTACCGGGATCGTCGTCAGCGCAAGAGACAGTTCAGAGCGCTGTGGATCGTCCGAATCAATGCTGCCGCCCGGGGTCATGATCTGAGTTACAGCCGGTTCATTGATGGCCTGGGCCGGGCCAACATCTCGCTGGACCGGAAAGTGCTCGCTGACATGGCGGTGAACGACCAGGCGGCTTTTGCGGCACTGGCAGAGAGGGCAAAAGCTGCGCTTGCCGCCTGATCACCGGACGATTTGGAACGCGCCTGATAGCGAGGCGTAGAATCAGGGAAAGGCCAAAGTAACCTTTCCCTTTTTTCTTTCAAGACCAAGGGTTGTTGATGAACTCCAGTCCCATCGCCGATTTGGATCGCCTGCTGAGCGAAGGCATGGTGGAAATCGCAAACGCCGGTGATTCGGCGGCAGTCGAACACCTTCGTGTCGCTCTACTCGGCAGGCAAGGCACAGTCACCGCCCAATTGAAACAGATTGGCGTACAACCGGCGGAACTTCGACGGGAATTTGGCGCGGCCGTGAACCGTATCCGGGATGAGCTCAGCCAGGCCCTCACTGAGAAAGCTGCCGCAATTGCCGAGCAGGAACGCCGGGCTGCGGTCGATGCCCAACGGATCGACGTGACGCTCCCGGGCCGCAAGCGGCATTTTGGCTCATTGCATCCGGTCACGCGCACGCTGAGACGGATTGAACAAATCTTTACCCGGGCCGGGTTTGATGTTGCTTACGGACCGGAAATCGAGGACGACTTTCATAACTTTGAGGCGCTCAATATCCCGAAGAATCATCCTGCCCGCGCCATGCACGATACCTTTTACGTATCTGCGGAGACCGTCCTGCGAACGCATACATCCCCGGTTCAAATCCGCTACCTGGAGTCCAACGCTCCCCCGGTTGCTGTGATCGCGCCCGGCCGTGTGTATCGCTGTGACTCGGATGTCACCCACACTCCCATGTTTCACCAGGTCGAAGGCCTGGCCGTGGATTCAGACATCTCCTTTGCCGACCTGAAAGGCGTTCTAGTATTTTTCCTCGAGGAGTTTTTTGAGCGCGAACTCCCGGTCCGTTTCCGACCGTCGTTCTTTCCGTTTACAGAGCCCTCGGCTGAGGTTGATATGGGCTGTGTCTTTTGCGAGGGCGCTGGCTGCCGCATCTGTGGGCACAACGGCTGGATTGAAGTCCTCGGCTGCGGCATGGTGCATACGGAGGTTTTCAGGCAGGTAGGGATCGATAACGAATTGTTTACCGGGTACGCTTTTGGCCTGGGAATTGAACGCCTCGCAATGCTGCGCTACGAGGTGGACGACCTGAGACTGTTCTTCGAGAACGAGGTCTCATTCCTGAGTCAATTCGCCTGAGGCCGAGTTGGCATGATTATCAGCGAAAACTGGCTTCGTGAATGGGTCGATTTCGATCTGGATTTTGCGTCGCTGCCGGAAATACTCACCGCCGCAGGACTCGAAACGGGTGTAGTCGAAGATGTCTGCCCCATCCCCGAGTCTGTTGTGGCCGGGCGTATCGATGAAATCGCCGCCCATCCCGATGCGGATGGATTAACGCTGTGTCAGGTCGATATCGGTGCTGCGCAAATGCATCAGGTTGTATGTGCTGCGCCCAACGTCCGGGTGGGGGTGGTTGCGCCATTTGCCGGCGCTGGAACCCGCTTATCCACCGGGCAAAAGATAAAGAAGGCCGTGATCCGGGGGCAGGTGTCGGCGGGCATGCTGTGCTCTGCCGCCGAGCTGGGACTGGAGGAACAATCCAGCGGGATTCTGGCGCTTGATCCGGAGTCAACTGCCGGCAACCCCCTGAATACTCATCTGCAACTCCCGGACCGCCTGATGGAGGTGGAACTCACCCCAAACCGGGGAGACTGCCTCAGCGTTCTGGGTGTTGCTCGAGAGGTCGCGGCCTTAACGGGTGGGTCACTTAAGGAGCCAGGGGTTCCCCGGGTCCGGGCGGCAGGACCTGAACCGCGGGCCATCGTACTCGACGGCAGCGGTGCCTGCGCGCGCTATGCCGGCCGTACGATCACCCAGGTGCTGCCCGGAGCGCGTACCCCTGACCTCATCCGGGAGCGTCTCAGAAGGGCCGGCCTGCGAAGCATCGATGCGCTTGTCGATATTACTAACTACGTCATGCTCGAACTCGGCCAACCGTTGCACGCGTTTGATAATGACCGGCTTCAAGGTGACATTCACGTTCGCGCCGCGAAACCTCGAGAACGGTTGACACTGCTCGACGGTGAGCGGGTCACGCTGGACCCGGAGTCGCTGGTGATTACAGATCGCTCGGGGGTTGTCGCCCTCGCGGGGATTAAAGGTGGTGAAAGCACCATGATTCATTCAGGCACCAAGGCGATTTTTCTGGAAGCCGCATTTTTCAATCCGGAAGGAGTGGCCCGGACGGCCCGGCAATATGCCCTCAATACCGACGCCTCCCATCGATTTGAGCGCGGTGTCGACTTCCTGCTCCCCGCCAAGGCCATCGATCGTGCAAGTGCACTGATCCTCAGGGTGTGTGGCGGAACCTGCGGGCCGCGTATTGAATCGGTAGATAAGAAATACCTGCCGAAACGGCGCCGTGTTACGTTGCGTGCCTCCCGCCTGAAACGCCTGCTGGGTGCCAAGGTTCCCGATCGGCGCGTACTCGCGGTGTTTTCTTCGTTGGGAATGGACTGCCAATCAACCGCTGGCGGATGGCAGGTAAAACCGCCGAGTCACCGGTTCGATATCACCGCCGAACACGACCTGGTGGAGGAAGTGGCGCGGATCGTAGGCTATGACTACTTTCCGCTAAACCGGCTGCGGGTTGTTGCCGGCCGTGCCCTCGCTCCGGAGGCGGTTCGGCCGCTCGAGCGCGCAAAAGATTTCCTCGTCGATAAGGGCTACCGGGAAGCGATTACCTACAGTTTTGTCTCACCACAGCTGCAGAAGCGCATCCGAGGCAGGCAAGTTGCGGTGAAACTGAAGAATCCGATCTCGGCCCACTTGGCGGAGATGCGGGTGTCGCTGCTTCCGGGCCTGCTGGAGGCGCTTGCCAATAACGCACGCCGACAGGTCCGCGACGTGCGTCTGTTCGAGACGGGTCATGTATTTGTAAAGAAAGGCGGGCAGATCCGGGAAGATCAGTGGCTTGGAGGTGTTGTCATGGGGTCCACCCATGCCGCCAGTTGGGATCAGGGCTCTCGCGAAGTGGACTTTTTCGACGTGAAGGGTGATGTTGAGGGGCTAATCGGCACCGGCGAAGCGGGTTCAAGGGCGGTTTTTGCACCCGGCAAACACCCGGCCTATCAGGCGGGGCAGTACGCCGGAATCATCGCCTCAGGCAGAAAAATAGGACGTCTTGGCCGTATATCCGAAACATTACTGGCGGATTTGGACATCAACGGTCCCGTTTTTGGCTTTGAATTGGACTGGGAACGGATAAATCAGAAAAATATTCCCCAACACTGTGCAGCCTCCCGTTATCCCGCCGTGAGCCGAGATATTTCCCTCGTGATCGGCAAAGACACCCCCTCCGACGCGGTCAGGAAGTGTATCGAAGCGACCGCTCATGAACTCATGGTCGCCCTGGATCTCATTGATGTCTATCGGGATCCGGCGATCGGGGATGAAAAAAAATCCCTGACATACCGCTTGACGTTACAGTCGAATTACCGCAATCTTACAGATGAGGAAGCTGATCGCGTTATCGAAACAGTTTTAGGCAAAATCAAAGCGGAGCTTGAAGGCGAACTCCGGTCTTTGTAACCCGCAAAGACATCCGCCATCTGCTTAAAGATTTGCCAGAGCGGTCTTTGATATAGTCGATTGTCGTTTACGAAAACCAATGGCTTCGTCGCGTAAGTGATCGTTGCGTCACCCGCGTCTAACAAAAATGAGTAACACAATCACCAAAGCCGACCTAGCCAACACGCTGTTTGACGAACTCGGCTTGAATAAACGTGAGGCCAAAGAATTCGTTGAACTGTTTTTCGAAACAATCCGGCAATCGCTGGAATCGGGAGAGAGTGTAAAGCTCTCGGGTTTTGGCGGGTTCTCGATTCGCGAAAAGAACAGCCGCCCGGGCCGGAACCCAAAGACAGGCGAAGCGGTCCCCGTTTGTGCCCGACGAGTCGTCACCTACCGGGCCAGTCAGAAAGTGAAAGATCAGGTGGGTGCCAATACCGATCGTATCGATGTGGCTGTTGGCGAACAGGGGTCATCCTCGTGACGATGCTGGACCCCGGCGCTGAAGAGTTACCGCCAATCCCGGGTAAGCGATATTTCACCATCGGCGAAGTAGGGCAGTTATGTGCCGTGAAGCCGCACGTGCTTCGGTACTGGGAACAGGAATTCCCGCAGCTCCAGCCGGTCAAGCGGCGCGGGAACCGCAGATACTATCAACGCCACGAAGTTGAACTGATTCGAACGATTCGTAAACTGCTTTACATTGAAGGCTACACCATCGGCGGTGCCTGCAATCAGCTCAACGCCACCAGTACGGACCGGGACGGGTCTGCTGGAGGGCTTCTCACCGATTCTGACGTCGAGCAACTGGTCGACGAGCTTGAACAGATCGCGAAGCTTCTCAAGGCCTAGTGATTTACAATTACAGTCGATCGGGGCGTAGCGCAGCCTGGTAGCGCACCGCAATGGGGTTGCGGTGGTCGGAGGTTCAAATCCTCTCGCCCCGACCATTCTCCGGAGTTCCCTGGAACGCACCTAACATTGGGTCCGGCACCGTCGCAATTCACCCAGCACTTCCCTCCACTCCCGCTTTGCGAACCAATGAGCAGGCTTGACAGCATGATTCGACGGCTGGAGGCGCAAAGAGCCTGTCTCGTCGCCGCCATACAGCGGGTGGAGGCGCTTCCAGGACCGTTCCTTGAGTTGGGCCTGGGCAATGGCCGGACCTTCGATCACATCCGCAAGACCGCTCCCCAGCGTGCGGTTTACGTCTTTGAACGAAAACCGGCTGCCCACCCGGACTGCACTCCCGATCCAGAATTTCTCATCGAGGGGGACTTCCAGATAACACTCGGCCAGGCGCCGTTTCGTATTAGGTCATCGGCAGCGCTTGCGCACTGCGATATTGGAACAGGCCTTAAAGAGTTCGACCAGCAACTCGCGCGGGTGATTTCTCCGGATCTCGACGCGTTGTTGTCCGTGGGTGCCGTCATTCTCTCGGACCAGCCTTTTGACTGGCCCGTCTGGGAAAGCCTGGCGTTGCCGGCCGGGGTGGACCAGAACCGCTATTACATGTACTCGAAGATCTCATGAACCGGCTGGGAGATAGGGGAATGGGCGAAAACTTGCCGATTTTTGACCTTCGGCGGCCGCTGAAGTTTCATCTCGAACTGACGGACAAATGTAACGCTGCCTGCCCGATGTGCGGACGGACGCAGCAAATGAACCGCTGCCTTCCGGATATGTCGAAGGTTCGCAACATTGAACTTGATCTCGCGCTCATAAAAAGAAACTTTACGCCGGAACTATGTTCGAAGATCAGCGAGATTGACCTATGCGGCGGCCTGGGTGACCCGGCGGCCGCCCGTGAATGCATTGAGATCTGCGATTACTTTATCGGCTTTGATATCAAGGTTGTGCTGTCGTCGAATGGGGGTCTGCGCAGTGCCTCCTGGTGGCGAAGTCTGGGCGAGCTTTTCACAGAGAACGATTCGCTGGTGGAATTTCACATTGACGGCCTCAAGGACACCAACCACCTGTACCGGGTAAACACCCGCTTTGGGAAGATTATGGAGAACGCGACCGCCTATCTCGCTAGCGGTGCGGCCGCAGAGTGGCACTTCATAGCCTTCAGGCATAACGAGCACCAGATTGCCGACGCCCTTGAAATAAGCCGCAAGATGGGCTTCTCCAGATTCCGGGTTATTCACACGATCCGCTTTGGCAAGGAAAACAGGTTTTGCTATGAAATGCCGGACGGGAGTCTGCGTGAACTGAATCCGGCGGACCCATCTCTGGTCCGCGCCACGAACACCGCTGAATCCGAAGGTACCGGCGCCCAGGCGCGAACCCCGCAAGCCACCTCTGGCGCTGTTCAATGCAAGTCGGCGCGCCAGAACCGGCCCTACATTGTGGCTACCGGTGCGGTGTCAGCCTGCTGTTGGATCGAAGGCTCTGAGGATGAACGGCAGATGTATGCACTTGCCGGGATATCCCACGAGCCGGAGCACAATATCCGCAACCGTCCTCTGGAAGAGATCCTGCTGGAAGAGCCTTACAGAACCATTTATCCTCGAGCATGGAGCGAGGGCGCTAACCCTGTGTGCGTCCGCAAATGCGCGAAAATGCAGAGGAGCACAAGGAGCGAGTTATGAATCAAGATCCCTCCGGGACCCGGAACACCATGAGGCTGGCGGTTGCGTTGCTGGCAACATTGCTGGGCCTGCCGGCTGCAGCACAACTCAATATCGGCGAAACCGTCCCGACCGTCATTCTCGACGGGGAGACTGGAGGACGGGTAGGCGGCGGTGCCTGGAATAGCGATTCCCTCACCGGCAAGGTCCACATACTGATGTACGTTGATCCCGACAAGGTAAAGGTCAATGCACATGTCGAAGAGGCGCTCGCGGCGCAAAACTTCGATCGCTCCAAAGTGGCATCGGTCGCCGTCATTAACATGGCCGCGACCTGGAAGCCAAACTTCGCCATTGACCTGCTGCTGAAAAACAAGCAGGAAAAGTTTCCGAACACACTCTACATACGGGATCTAAAACGTGTCCTGGCCGGTGCATGGGGTCTCGTGGATGACGGCTATCATGTGTTGGTCACCGCTCCGGACGGGCGGGTCATCTTCTCCGGTGCGAATGCGCTGTCGGACTCCCAGGTGGAACAACTGATTGCGACCATCCGCCAGCACGCCGACTCTGCCTAGCCGCATCCTAAGCGAGAAAGCACCGTGCAAATTCAGGTCATTCCCCGTGATCACTCGGGACTGTCCGCGTTAAATGGACAGGACCCCGGATTCGGGAACTTCTTTTCAGACCATATGCTGGTTCGAGAATGGTCCGGCAACGCCTGGGGGGACGCCAGGATCGTGGCGCGGGGCCCGCTTGAGGTCGAGCCTTCGGCACTTGGAATTCATTATGGTCAGAGTGTTTTCGAGGGCTTGAAAGCTTATCAAGGCACTCAGGATGATGCGATCCGGCTGTTCCGACCAGACCAGAACGCAGCCAGGCTCGAGGCATCCTGTTTACGCTTGTGCATTCCACCCGTCCGGACGGATGAGTTTATCGAGTGCATCCGCGAACTCATTCTGGTTGATGCTGCATGGGTTCCCAAACGCCGGGGGCACGCCCTGTACATCCGCCCCCTGGTCTTTGCGACCGAAGGTCATCTCGCGGTCCGCCCATCAAGCCGGTATCAGTTTGTGATCACGACTGCCCCTGTGGCCCCTTATTTTTCGGCCAACAGCCGGGCGTTGCGGCTTAAAGCGGAAGCGCGATTTACCCGGGCCGCAATAGGGGGAACCGGCTCCGCAAAAACTTCCGGAAACTATGCTGCAACCCTTCGACCCATGGTAGCCGCCGCGGCAGAGGGCTTCGACCAGATTCTCTGGCTGGACGCGCGCGACCATGCCTTTGCCGAGGAAGCGGGGCAGATGAACATCTTTTTTCGCATCGGTGACGAGGTTGTAACACCGGAACTCTCCGGCACGATTCTACCGGGTGTCACCCGTGACAGCGTGCTGACTCTGCTCGATGTGTGGGGAATCGCTACGGCTACCCGACGCGTATCCATGTCGGAACTGGCCCAGGCGTCCCGATCTGGTGAACTCGTGGAGATTTTCGGCGCCGGAACCGCCGCGGTCGTTGCGCCCGTCGCCTCGATCAGGCATCTCGACGAAGAAATTTCGACCACCCCTGTAGAGGGGCCCTCGCTGGCAGAGCGCCTGCGGGAAACGCTCTTGGGCATCCAGCATGGCGAGATTGAGGACCCGTACAACTGGGTGTGTTCCGTATCGTAGGGGCTCAAGAAGATGCTGACCCGGATTTTCCACAGCGTTTTTGCAGGCGTGTTCCTGCTGCTTTTGAGCTTCCCGCTATCGCGCGCCGACGGTGAAGTTGAGCAGGGTTTTGAGCTGTCACGGGAGCGTTGCTCGCGCTGCCATGTCATCGGCGAATACAACCGAATGGGCGGCATTGGCAACTCCCCGTCATTTACCTGGATGGTTAAAAGTGACGATTGGCGCGAGCGCTTCCTGACGTTCTATTCGCGGCGGCCACACCCCGTATTTGCCCGTGTTTCAGGTTACCCCCTGTGGTCGAATGTTGATCCTTACTACCCGCCTTTCGAGATAACGCTCGACGAGATTGACCTCATCGCGGCCTATGTCGAGACGCTTCGTGAACCGCACTAGGATGGCGGACCGTGCCGCTATGCCGGGAAACGACCTGCCGTGATTGAAGGACTTTCGCTGATCCTCCTGTTGGGTCTTTCTGCTTTCTTTTCAGGCTCAGAGACCGCTCTGGTCGCGCTGTCGCGTGCCCGCGCGGATGCGCTCGCCGACGATGACCGCCCCGGTGCGCGATCCCTGCAGCTGCTGAAAGCAAACCCCTCCCGCATGCTGGTTGCTATCCTGATCGGAAACAACCTCGTGAATATCAGCGCCTCTGCACTCGCCACCGTACTCGCAACGCAGGCTTTTGGGAGTATGGGTCCGGGTATTGCCGTGGGTGTGCTGACTATCGTGATTCTTGTATTCGGAGAGATCACACCCAAGAGTCTTGCCACCCGATACTCGGAGCGGATCTCCCTTGCCGTCGCGCCGGTCATTCTGGCTCTGGTTCACATCACGGCTCCAGTCAGCCGGGTGTTTGAGTATTTCACGCCCGGGCTTTCAAATTCAGGGACGGGCGAGGATCCGACCGTCACCGAGTCTGAACTTATCAGCATGGCGGGGTATGGCGAAGAAGAGGGGACTATTGAAGAGAGCGAAAAACAGCTCATTGAAAGGGCATTCGCGTTCAGCGACCTTACCGCCGGTGATGTCATGACACCGAGGCACAAAGTCTTTGGCCTTGCCGCCAACCTTCCTCTGACCGCCGCGGTCGAAAAACTCGTCGACGTCCCGTTCAGTCGAATCCCCCTGCACGGGAAGGACCCGGATGAGATCGTCGGGGTGGTCCATGTACGGGAACTTCTGTCTGCTATCCTCAACATGGTGTCCGACAGACATATAGAAGACTTCGCCCGCGCGCCTTATTTTATTCCCGAAGGTCAGTCACTTAATGACACCATCGCCGCGCTGCGCCATGAGCGCAACCAGCTTGCCATCGTGGTGGATGAGCACGGCATCATGGAAGGGGTGGTTACCCTCGAGGATCTGATGGAGGAGCTGGTCGGGGAAATTTACGACGAAAGCGATGTCACGCCGAGTGAATACACTGTTCATGGCCCGGACCGGATCACCATAGAAGGCGCGTCAGAATTGCGGATTCTCTGCGAACACTTTGGCGCCAACCTTTCCGGGAAACCGACAGACTCTGTCAGCCGCTGGATCCTCGCGCACGCACAGCGGATTCCTGAGAGCGGAGAGGAGTTCGAACTCGACGGCCTGCAACTTACCGTAGTCCGTGCGACTCCGCGGCGTATACAGGAAGTGCTCGTCTGGCGCGGTCCTGTCCGGAAAAACCAGATGAGTCTCGATTACACCAAATAGGATCTGCGGCCGCGTGGCTCTTTCGCACTTGTCCTGCTTATCCCCTGTAGAGGATCTTAACTTCGCTGAGCGGGGTTTGCTCGATAAGCCGCTCTGACAGTATTCTGCTTTGCTCGCCCAGATCACTCCGCTGTTCAGGCGCAGGCAGTTGGAAGGTCAACTCGCCAATGACGCTGCCCCCGACATAGTGAAGCAGGAGATCCAGGTAGGTCTCGCCGGCATGCTCGGATCCGACACCGCCACGGGTCAAGACTTTCCGGAGAGCGCGCTCGATGTCGGGTCGTAACGGAAGATCGATCGGGCCTGGCGTGACGAGATCATCTTCCGGATCGATGTGCACCACAATATCACCAAGGCGCCTGAATTTTCGCCCCAGAACATGCATCACCTGATCACCAATGGCGTGCCCCTCAGAAACGCTGATTAGGGGATCCACATGAATGTGCATATCCGCGAGCAGCTGGGACCCCATTCGGCGCGTGCGCAACTCATGGACCCCTATGACGCCGGGAACCCCCAGAATGGTATTACGCATCATGGCGAGCGTATCCTCGTCGAGGCCCGCATCAATGAGTTCATCAAAAGCCTCTCGACCAATTTGAAAGGCCGCATGGAGAATAATCAGGGCAACGCCGATCGCCCCGACCGCATCCGCCCACGCAAGGCCCAGCATCACGCCCAGAACTCCTGCGATCACAATCAACGAAGACAGCGCATCGGTTCTGCTATGCCAGGCATTGGCGCGTAACAGGCTCGAATCCAGGGCTTTGGCGGCCCGGTTGGTGTACTGATACACGGCTTCCTTGGCAACCACTGAGATTCCCGCGATCACCAACGCCATCCATCCCGGGGAAAGCAGGTCTCCATCGCCGCGCAGGCGGGTGACCGCATCCCACGTAACCCCAAGCGCGACCAGCGCGAGCAGAACAGCCAATACCGCTGTCGCAATAGCCTGGATACGCCCATGGCCATAGGGGTGCGCCGAGTCCGCCTCATGACTGGCATGACGGGCGGCGATGATCACCAGCAAGTCCGTAACCAGATCGGATATCGAGTGGATTCCATCCGCAATCAGGGCCTGTGACTGCGCGGCCATGCCGCCGATCAGCTTTGCAACAGCCAGAACGCCATCCACGAACCCGCTCAGCACCGTAACCTTTCTGATGATCCGGTAATCAGCGGCTGCCTTCGACACTGTTTCCATCAGGCAAGTCTATCAGCGGCAACTTCCCCGGCCCGTACCCCGGCCTGGCGATGGATTGTTTTGCTCAGGTATGCGCCCGCCAGGGGTTTTCTGAGATAATTCGAGTTTCGCCCGCGGTAATGTCCACCTTAGTGGAAAGTCTTTGGTATGCGCATTCTGATCAGTAATGATGACGGTTATCTGGCGTCAGGATTATCCGCGCTTCATCGCGTTATCGACACTGTGGCTGAGACCCTGGTCATCGCGCCAGACCGAAATCGCAGCGGGGCCAGTAATTCACTGACTCTCACCCGACCTCTCAGGGTTCAGCAGGGCCCGAACGGGTTCCTCCACCTGGACGGAACACCGACAGATTGTGTTCACGTCGGCCTGACGGGCCTTATGGATCCGGAACCGGATATGGTGATCGCCGGAATCAACCACGGCGCAAACCTGGGCGACGATGTCATTTATTCGGGTACTGTCGCTGCGGCCATGGAAGGCCGATATCTGGGTTTCCCTGCGGTCGCCATATCGTTGGTCGGGTCGAATGCCCAGCACTTCGACGCTGCCGCCCAGGTTGCACTCTTACTGCTGCAACGTGTCCAGCAGAACCCGCTCCCTCGAGACAGCATCATCAACGTCAACGTACCGGACCTGCCGTTCGACGAAATCAAGGGATTTCAGTCCACCCGCCTTGGCTGCCGCCACAAATCTGAACCCGTTCTCCGCGCAAAGGACCCTAACGGCAAGGATATCTACTGGGTAGGCCCGGCCGGGGAGGAGCAGGATTGCGCAGAGGGAACTGACTTTTTTGCTGTGCGCTCCGGGTTTGTTTCGGTTACCCCGCTACAGGTCGACCTGACACGGCACAGTCAAACCGAGCAGATCCGGCAATGGTTGAGCGTATGACGAACCCTGAGTTCGATACCGATAACCGTTTTGGCGGTTTTGTGTCGGAAAGGGCCAGACAGCGTCTTGTTGAGAGCCTTCGCGACAAAGGGATCACCAGTGAGCCGGTGCTCGCCGCAATGTCGAGTGTTGCTCGACATGAATTTGTCGAAGAGGCTCTGAAAAGCCGGGCGTATGAGGACACGGCTTTGCCCATCGGCTATCACCAGACCATCTCCCAACCCTATGTCGTTGCCCTGATGACCGAGATCCTGATGGCCGGGCGCAGTCGGGTAACACGTGTTCTGGAAATAGGAGCCGGCTCGGGTTTTCAGACCGCTGTGCTAGCCCGCCTTTCCAGCCGGGTCTTCTCGGTTGAGCGGGTCGGGGCGCTAGCGGATCGCGCCCGGGAACACCTGCAGAAACTTGACATCCGCAATGTGTCACTGCGACACGGCGATGGCACTCATGGGTGGCCCACCAGGGGTCCTTTCGACGGCATTATGCTGACGGCCGCACCCGAACGAGTGTCTGAATCATTGTATTCTCAGCTGGCAGAAGGCGGTGTGCTGGTTGCCCCTGAAGGCGATACCTACCAGCAGCGGCTGCTGTATTGGACGAAGACCAACCATTCGATTCTTCGTCACAAGTCCATTTCTGTGGTTTTTGTGCCGCTGCGCCCGGGTCAGGTGCAATGAGGATCTTCTCCCACCTCTACCAGCTCGTGCTGAAATGGGCGGCACATCCGAGGGCACCGCGCTATCTTGCTGCTTTGTCGTTTGCGGAGTCGTCTTTTTTTCCCATCCCGCCCGACGTCATGCTCGCACCCATGGTTCTCGCCCAGCGGCATCGGGCGTGGTCCCTGGCAACGCTGACGACGGTTTGGTCTGTCCTGGGTGGGGTGGCGGGATATCTCATTGGAATGTTTCTGTTTAACGTTGTTGCCCAGCCCCTCATTCATTTCTACGAGGCTGAGGCGGCGTTCGAGGCGGCGCGAGCGCAATTTCAGGCGCATGGTGTCTGGATCGTGTTTTTGGCTGGCTTCACACCGATTCCCTACAAACTGTTTACCATCAGCGCTGGGCTCGCATCTATGAGCCTGCTGCCCTTTGTTGCAGCGTCTCTGGTAGGGCGGGGCGCCCGATTTTTTCTGGTTGCCGGGTTGATCTATGCAGGCGGAGAACGTTTCGAAAAGCAGTTGCACCGCTACGCCGATACCATCGGCTGGGCGGTTCTCGCTCTGTCGGCAGTAGTCGTGGTCTGGATTTATGTCTGACAGGTGTTCTAGACAGTTTCGCGGGACTGTTAAGGCCCTACTGCTTGTTGCGCTAGTCGCCGGGTGTAGCGGACCTGCGGTAGTCCCCGTCAGTGACCTCACGGCAGCACGTACCACAGCTTCCATTCGTGTGGTTCGCGCCGGAGATTCGCTCTACACGATCGCGTGGGAGGTCGGCCTGGATTACCGGGACGTGGCATTTTGGAATAGTTTAGAGCCCCCTTATCGACTCGAGGTAGGTCAAGAGCTGTTCCTTGGCGGTGACCTGAGCCGCCCTCAGGGTCAATCGGTGACCCGGGCCATCGTCGAGCCCGAGTCGGTACCGCTGGTTACAGAAGACACTGCCGTACAAACCCAGACTACCGAAACATCCACATCGACAGCCCCAACACAGGCGACAGGTGCCTGGATCTGGCCCGCCAAGGGCGAGTTGATCTCACGCTTTGATCCTGACGGCGGAAGCAATGGCATTGATATTGCGGGCTCCGATGGCAGCCCGGTCCGGGCCGCCGCAAAAGGCAAAGTCGTCTACGCCGGCACGGGACTAAGAGGGTACGGGCTTTTGATTATCATCAAACACGATGAGACCTTTCTGAGTGCCTACGCCCACAACCGGGCGGTTACGATCAACGAGGGTGACCCGGTCCACGGTGGGCAGGTCATTGCCGAAATGGGGCAGTCAGGTGCCGACACGGTTCGACTCCACTTTGAGATTCGGCGCGATGGACAGCCTGTAGACCCGCTCAGCTATCTGCCAAGGTTGTAAACCCCAAGAGGTCTAGAGTGGCAGAATAATCGCGGCCGCTACGCTGCGATCATCCAGAGACAGCACGTTGAAGGTGATGCATGCCGAACGTGAACTCATGAATTCTGCACTCCGCCCACGCTCGGCAAGTACCCTGGCAAGCTCAGGTCCTGGAAACTGCTGCTTAATTCCTGTTCCCACCAGTAAAACGTCACAGTCCACCGAGCACAGATCCCCAAGGGCTGGGGCTGAAAGATCCGAGAACCGGTCAATGCCCCAGCGCCTCGGCTTAAGACCGGGCACAAGGATGAAACTCTCGGATAATGCTTCGGCGCCGACCAGGACCCACTCAGACTCATAGGAAGAGATGATCGTTCTGCCTTCGGACTTTTCGGTTTCAAGTTCCATGGTGCGAGACGCTTAGCAAACGTGGTACTGTATTCTTCGGAAACGGCCCGAAAGATTCTGACCCCGGGTGTATTGCGATAAAATCCGACCTTTATACCCAGTCTCGGGAATGTCAGTTCTGGTTCCGGGGAACCCTCAAATTATATGAAACCTGTACATGTGGGTGTGATTGGCCTTGGGACCGTCGGTGCCGGGACCGTCGATGTCCTTGCCCGTAACGCACCAGAAATCGCTCGACGTGCCGGACGCGAGATTACTGTCACCCGCGCTGCCGTTAGAGATACTTCCCGTCCCCGCGCCTGTGATACCCGCAACATCGCACTCACCGACGACCCATTTGCGGTGGTTGCCGACTCCCGGATTGATGTCGTTCTGGAACTCATGGGCGGGGAAGAGACTGCGTTCGATCTTGTCACTACCGCGCTGGAGCACGGAAAACACGTGGTAACCGCGAACAAGGCACTCATCGCAACCCGCGGGAATGAACTGTTCGCGAAAGCCTCGGAAGCGGGCCGGGTAGTTGCTTTTGAGGCAGCGGTTGCGGGCGGTATACCGGTCATTAAGGTGTTGCGGGAGAGTCTTGCGGGCAACCGGATTGACAGCCTGGCGGGGATCCTCAATGGGACCTGCAACTTCATCCTTACCGAAATCCGGGAACAAGGCCTCGAATACGGGGCGGTGCTGAACGAAGCCCAGCGGCTGGGTTATGCGGAGGCCGACCCGCATTTTGACGTCGGAGGAATCGACGCGGCACACAAGCTCACCATTCTCGCCTCGATTGCATTTGGTACCCACCTTAACTTCGATTCCGTACATATCGAGGGTATAGACCAACTGCGGCAGCAGGACATTATCTACGCCGATGAACTCGGTTATCGCATCAAGCACCTCGGTATTGCCCGCCGACAAGAGGGCGGCCTTGATCTTCGGGTGCATCCCTGTCTGGTGCCGGAAGAACATTTGCTTGCCAACGTATCAGGCGTCATGAACGCGGTGCTTATTCGTGGAGATGTCGTCGGAGATACACTCCACTACGGCGCAGGTGCGGGCGCCCAGCCAACTGCCTCCGCAGTGGTCGCGGACCTGGTCGACGTTGTGCGGACTCTGACCGCAGATCCTGGGAATCGTGTTCCGCATCTTGCGTTCCAGCCGGCCCAGTTGGCCGACTCGGAAACCCTCGCAATCACCGAGATCCAGTGTGCCCACTACCTCCGCCTGTCTGTCCGGGATGAGCCCGGGGTGCTTGCCGAGGTAACGAAAATTCTCGGACAGCGGCAGGTGAGTATCAGGGTCATCATTCAGAAAGATCTCGGAGGAGACGATCGCGTCGTTCCCGTTGTTATCGTCACGCACACCGCAAAAGAGGCGGATGTTGCCCAAGCGGTTCGTGAAATTGAAGCACTCGAGGTCAGTTCGGCCCCGATCGTTCGCATCCGACTGGAAACCCTGGAATAGACTCATGGTGAACCACAGCGCCACTGGGCGGCGCACGGATGTCGGACTGATTTCGCGCTACGGTGAGTATTTGCCGGTTCCCGCTGACGCCAGCCGGATCAGCCTCAACGAGGGCAATACCCCGCTTATCCGGCTGAACTCCCTCAGCGACCCTAAACGGGGAATTGAGGTCTTCGCCAAAGTTGAGGGTTCAAATCCAACCGGCTCGTTCAAGGATCGCGGTATGACGGTCGCCATGACCATGGCCGTCCACGAGGGAAGCGAAGCGGTCATTTGCGCGTCAACGGGAAATACCTCTGCCGCAGCCGCAGCCTACGCCGCGCGTGCCGGGATCAAGGCTTTTGTGGTCATCCCCGATGGAAAGATCGCCCTGGGAAAATTGGCACAAGCCATGATGCACGGCGCTACGGTAATTCAGATCAGCGGAGACTTTGACGATGGCATGGAGATCGTCAAGTCGATGCCCGGGGAAGCCCCGGTGGCTTTGGTCAATTCGGTCAACCCTTACCGGCTGCAGGGGCAGAAAACCGCAGCTTTTGAAATCATCGACGTGCTCGGTAGTGCGCCTGACTATCACTTTCTCCCAGTGGGGAACGCCGGTAACATCAGCGCGTACTGGATGGGCTACACTGAGTATCACGCGGCCCAAAAGACAGGCAAGCTGCCAATTATGGTCGGCTGCCAAGCCGCTGGTGCAGCACCCTTTGTCGCAGGCGCGCCTGTTTCTAATCCTGAGACCGTCGCAACCGCTATACGGATCGGCAACCCGCAGTCCTGGGAACTCGCTCAGTCGGCTCGCGAAGCCTCAGGGGGATGGTTCTTGGCGCAGGACGATCATGCAATTCTGGAGGCACAGAAGTTCCTCGCGCGAGAGGAGGGGATCTTCTGCGAACCGGCATCCGCGGTGTCTGTCGCCGGTCTGATGTCGGTACTGAATGGGAAAAGCATCGAGGATGGCAAGAGCGTCGTTTGCACCTTGACCGGACATGGACTGAAAGACCCCGATACTGCAATTTCGCAGAGTCCGGCGCCGGTCCGTGTGGCGCCTACCCTATCGGCCGTTCGCGACACGATTTTGGGCTGAACACGTCTAGGTGACCCATCAGTTCGCGGCGCTAGCCCGGAAAACCCGTCATGCTCACTGGAACGAGTCTTGTTTTCGATATCGAAACCGTACCTGATGTTGAATCCGGGCGCCGCCTTTACGACCTAGAGAATCTGAACGATGACGATGTGGCCCGGGCCATGCGCACGCTTCGGATTCAAAAAACCGGCGGCACCGACTTTCTGCCCCATTCGCAGCACCGAATCGTAGCTATTTCGGCCGTCCTGCGAAGCCCGGAGAAACTCAAGGTCTGGTCCCTTGGCAGTGTGGAATCCACTGAGCGCGAACTGCTCGAGCGTTTCTTCGACGGGATCGAGCGATTCAGACCGGTGCTGATCAGTTGGAATGGCAGCGGTTTTGATCTGCCCGTGATTCACTATCGTTCATTGAAGCACGGGGTGAGCGCTCCGCTGTATTGGGAGAGCGGTGACGGGATACGGGATTTTCGGTACAACAACTATCTCAACCGTTACCACAGCCGCCACCTGGACTTGATGGACGTTCTGGCCGGCTACCAGCCAAGAGCATTCAGTTCCCTCGACGGGATCGCGGTGATGCTCGGCCTGCCGGGCAAGATGGGGATGAGTGGAAGCAAAGTCTGGGATTTCTTCCAAGCGGGGAAGATCGGGGAGATACGCGCCTATTGTGAGACTGATGTTCTCAACACATACCTGATCTTCCTGCAATTTGAAAAGATCCGCGGCGCACTGGACGACAGTGGTTTTGAGCACGAGGCGCGGCGCCTGGCGGAACTGCTTGGCTCGTCCACCGAGCCCCATCTTGCTGAGTTTCTCGGACAATGGCGGGCGGCACCTAGTGCCCGCTAGCGCCGGAAGCGTCTTCTCCGCCAGGATCGAGGGGCTGAGCCATGACGGACGCGGCATCACCCGCGTCGAGGGAAAGGTCTGGTTCGTCGAGGGGGCGCTTCCCGGAGAGACTGTGTTGGTCAAGCCAACCCGCGGCAAACGTTCTTATTCGCTCGGGATTGCCCAGCAACTCCTCGAGCGATCCCCAGCACGGGTAGATCCACGTTGCCCAGCCTTTGGCGTGTGTGGAGGCTGCGCTTTGCAGCATATCGACTACGGGCATCAGATCGAATTCAAGAAGGCGAGCGTAATTGAGGCGCTTGACCGCGTCGGCGTTGAACCCCCCTCTGACGTATGCGAAATCAGCGCCGCTCCCTGGTCCTACCGGCGCCGTGCACGCCTTGGAGTGCGGCTCGTTCCAAAGAAGGGAGGGGTACTGGTCGGGTTTCGCGAGCGGAACAAGAGTTTCATCACGCCGCTCCCGACTTGTCCGGTTATCCACCAGTCAGTAGATCGCGTGCTGCCGAAGTTACCGGCGCTGATAGAGCGATTGGCGATACCAAACCGGATCCCGCAGATTGAGATCGCGGCCGGTGAAAACGCAACCGCGCTCGTATTCCGCCATCTCTCAGCGCTTACTGACAATGATGTATCGCGCCTGCGAGAGTTTGGAGCGCAAGAGAACCTGCTTGTCTATACACAGGCCAAGGGGCCTGATACCGCGGTCCCGATAACTTCCGAGGGCGTGCCGGTTTTGTTTTATACGCTGAAGCGCTTTGACCTGAAGATCTGTTTTTCCGCCACAAACTTTATCCAGGTCAACGCTGAGGTAAACGAACGGATAGTGGGACTGGTGACTGATTGGCTGAACCCGGGTGATCGGGACCGGGTCCTGGACCTTTTCTGCGGCCTGGGCAATTTCTCGCTGGCGCTCGCGCGCCAGTCAGGTGAGGTTATCGGGGTCGAGGGCGAGCCTGCCCTGGTTGCGCAGGCTCGGGAGAATGCGGCGGTAAATCAGATCGCCAACGCGAGATTCGAAGTCCTTGATCTATTTGACGAATCAATAAAGGACTGGCGGCCCGGCCAGTGCTCGCACGTTCTGGTGGACCCTCCGCGCAGTGGCGCGATCGAAGTCTTGAAGGTGGCGAATACGCATATCAGACCCCGGATGATCGCCTACGTTTCCTGCAACTCCGCCACATTCGCGCGCGATGCCCGCTACCTCACGGGTTCAGGCAGTTACCAACTGACCCGATTAGCTGTCGCGGATATGTTTCCGCACACATCCCAGGTGGAAACGGCCGCGTTGTTTGTTCGCCACGACGGAGCGGCTAAGGGATGACCCTGTCAGATTAACCCGTCGTCCCGGTTTTTTCGGTTTCGGCACCGCCAGTCGTCACTCGACTCCCACCACCTCCAACATCGCTCTCCGGTCTTGATGACTGGGTCTGACGGTTTGCTTGTCTTTGACCGCCAGAGCGACCCCTTCCGCCACGTGAGCGTCGTTGTGGCGCCTTCGAGGAGTCGCCTTGAGCCTCGGGCCTGCCTTTAGCATCTGGGCGGTTGTTCTGAGGACGCTTGCGACCGGCATCCGAACCCGTCCGGCGGTTCTGCCGGGAGCCGTCCCGACGCCTGTCATCGCGCCGCCCCTGAGGTTTTCTCCTTGAATCGGGACGTGCTCTTGAACGTTGACCCGTTTTGCGAGGCTGGCTCGTGGGCGCCGGTTCTTCGATATTTCCGGTCAGGCGTTTCCACAGGAGGGCCCAGAATCCGTCGCCGGATTTTTCACTCGACACCGGTGCAGGCGGAGGAGGCGGGGTATCGATCTGATCCAGGTTGACTGCCGCTCGGCCCTTCTTGCGACTCAGTGAATACTCTTCCTTGGTCTCAGAATCTGAGACAATCTTGATCTTGTGACTCGCGAGGATGTTTTCGCTGGCGTCCAAATCCTCGCTTCGCAGCCTCTGAATATTTGACTGTGAACCATGGAGCGCGGGGGAGGGGATCAGGACAATCCGGGTCCCCAGGCGCGCTTCAATCTGGTTCACTTCGTGACGCTTCTCGTTCAGCAGGAAGGTGGCGATTTCGACCGGCAGTTCGGCAAATACCGCCTCGGTATTCTCCTTCAGCGCCTCTTCTTCCAATAGCCTGAGGAAGCTCAGCGCAGACGATGTCACATGGCGGACCTGTCCGGTCCCATCACACAGACTGCAGACACGGTAGTTGGACTCACTGATCGAACTCCGTAAGCGTTGACGGGACATTTCCAGAAGTCCGAAGCGGGAAATATGCCCCATCTGGATTCGCGCTCTATCGCTCCTTAGGGCCTCCTCAAGCCGGTTTTCCACCGTCTTTTTGTTTTTCGCCGAGGTCATGTCGATAAGATCGATCACCAGCAGTCCGCCAAGGTCACGAATGCGCATCTGCCGGGCAAGCTCGTCCACGGCTTCCAGATTTGTCTGAAGGGCGGTTTCTTCGATGTCGGCACCTTTCGTCGCCCGAGCAGAGTTCACATCGACGGATATCATCGCTTCCGTATGATCGATAACCAAGGCACCGCCCGAGGGCAGTTTTACCGATCGTGCGTAGGCATTCTCAATCTGGTGTTCTATCTGGAAACGGGAGAACAACGGAACGGCATCCTGGTAATGCTTGAGCTTGGCCGAGTTGTGCGGCATAACCTGCGACATGAACCGTGAAGCGCGGTCAAACACCGACGTCTCGTCAATCAGAATTTCCTGGATGTCACTTCGCAGGTGGTCCCTGAGGGTACGAACAATGAGATTGCTTTCCTGGTAAACGAGAAAGGGCGGTTCCTGGCTTGCAGCCGCTTCGGCAATCACAGTCCACAACTGCAGGAGGAAATCCAAATCCCACTGGAGTTCTTCCGGGCTCTTGCCAATTCCCGCGGTGCGGACAATCAGGGAATGCTCGGCTGGACACTCCAGCCCGGACATCGCCTCCCGAAGATCAGCCCGTTCTTCCCCATCGATCCGTCTTGAGATACCGCCGCCTTTTGGATTGTTGGGCATCAGAACCAGGTAGCGTCCGGCTAGGCTGATAAACGTTGTGAGCGCCGCACCTTTCGTTCCGCGCTCATCCTTCTCAACCTGGACCGGCAACTCCTGGCCTTCCTCAACCACATCCTTGATCCGCACCTGCGCCATCGGAGTCGATGGAGAGAAGTTTCGAAAGTGCGAACGGCTGATTTCCTTGAGGGGTAAGAAACCCTGCCGCTCGGCGCCGTAATCGACGAACGCCGCCTCAAGACTTGGCTCTACACGGGTTATTCGACCCTGGTAGATGTTTCCCTTGCGCTGGGCGTTGCTTGATGACTCGATATCCAGATCAAGCAATTTCTGCCCGTCGACGATAGCGACCCGCAGTTCTTCAGGGTGGGTCGCGTTAAATAGCATTCTTTTCATTTTATTTTCCGTGTGACCCGATTCCAGGCCTGGGAGCACCCCGAGTAGGGGTTCACCAGCGCTGCATTCGGATAGTTAGTTTCATGACCCATCAGGCGGCGCAGACGAGCCATCGACACGGAATCGACGAACAACAGGAGGGAAGGTTGGGCACCGCGGTGCTCCAGCCTGTCTTTGGACCGAAACCGGTCCGGTTAGCTAAGCCGGTATCTTTCCGGCGTTTGCTTCGTCCCCGGATCGACCGGGGCCGCTTTTTTCAACCCCGGTACGGGGCCCACCTCTTGGTGGCATGTTCGCATGCGCTCATGCGAACGGTATCCTGTTCGTCATTGTGCCTCGATTACTCTCAGACACATTTTCCGTGCCGGGGCGCAAGTCTTAGGGAACAGTCCGAACGCTTGTTGATGCGCTCCTTATCGACATAGGGTAAGGTCCTTTGGGGCAGCCTCACGGGCTCCCAATCCGACTGTTCCGGCACCGCTCATGGCGGTGCGAGACCATATAAGGTCTGCCGAGTACCCGACAGGGCGCCGACAGTCTAGCGAAAAACACGCTTTTTTACAAATATTTATTGAAGCATTCTGATCTTGTGGAAACGCCGGCGAAACAAAACGTTCGGACCCATCTGGTCAGCGATTCTGAGGCCGGTCAGCGGCTCGACAATTTTCTCCTTCGGAAACTCAAGGGGGTCCCCAAAAGCCACGTATACCGTATCGTCCGCGACGGACAGGTGCGGGTAAATGGCGGCCGCTCGCGGCCGGCGACCCGGATCAGCACTGGCGACCGGATCCGGATACCCCCGATAAGAACGTCAATCCCCGGGAAATCACCGGGAGCCACCAGGGAATCGGGTTTTCAGCCCCACAGACTCTTTGAGGATCAGGATCTCCTGATCCTCGATAAGCCCGCCGGAATCGCCGTTCATGGCGGCACCGGCCAGCGGGTCAGTGTCATAGAACAGCTTCGACTCGGCAGCTCCGGCTATCTTGAGCTCGTGCACCGTCTGGACAAAGAGACTTCCGGTATTCTGATCCTGGCCAAGAACCTGGAGACACTGCGGAAAATGCACAACAGACTCCGGCGACCGGGCCTGAATTCCGGAGTCAGCAAGTCCTATCAAACCCTTCTAACCGGGCGCTGGCGGGGAGCGGCCCGCACACTGCATCATCGGCTGGAAACCGTGCGCGGACACGGGGCAATCAAAAGATCCAGGGTGACATCGACCGGACGTGAGGCCTGCAGTATTTTTCATCCTTTAGCACTTTATCAGGATCACTCCCTTATGCGGGTTGAACTGAAAACGGGGCGCCTACACCAGATACGGGCTCATGCCCATGCCGTGGGCTTGCCGGTTGCAGGAGACAGGGTTTATGGCGATCCTCTTAAGAACCGTCAAGCCCGCGAGTTCGGTTTACACCGACAGTTCTTACACGCCGAGCGAATATGCTTTCTTCACCCTCGGACTGGTAAACCGGTCGACGTTCACTCACCGCTGCCTCCGGACCTTGAAGCAGTACTCGCCAATTTGCGCTCAAGACGAAACGATGGGACAGACTGAAGCCCCTGCAAGAACCTACCTGTGCGCGGCAGATTCGTTAGAGTCCGGGCGTCTTGGCTTTCGATTTGAGGTGAGCCGTGACGGGCAGACGCTACCTGCATTCGCCATCCGGCACACTCATGGCGTTTCGGCTTTTCTCAATCGCTGCGGGCATCGGGATCTGGAATTGGACTGGTCTTTGGGTGAATTTTTTGATCAGGAGGCGAGATGGCTTATCTGTGCAACCCACGGAGCACTGTACGATCCCATCACCGGGTCCTGCAAAAGCGGTCCCTGTAACCGTAGCGGACTGACCCGTCTTGATATTATCGAGGTAGAGGGCGTAATTTATCTGGTCGATACACGTTATCGCGGCAAGGCAGCATCCCCCGGGGAAGCACAATGAGGAGAGGTAAATGACCCAGGATTCCAAAGGACCGCAAGACCTATCGGACTCCAAAGCGCTCCCGTCAGAACGTGCCGGCCGGCAAAGCACGGCGAACGACTTGGAGCGCCTGGTTGGGGTTCTGACGCGTGAATATCGAAAAGACCGTAGCCGGCGCCGGTGGTTTCGGTTGTGGAGCCTGCTGCTGGTGTTACTCCTTGTCGGCGGGTTTGCTGGCGCGTCCCTGATGCTTCGGGAAGACTATCCTTCCCGATTCACGGCGGTTGTCGAGATCTCTGGGTTGATCGGTCTCGACCAGGAAAATATGGCTCAGGACCTTGAATCGAGTTTCATGGACGCCTTTAGCGCCCAGGGTGCGCGGGGCGTGGTCGCACTCATCAACAGTCCCGGCGGGAGCCCGGTCCAGTCCGGTCAGGTGTATCGGGCGCTTCGGACTTTCAAGCAGCAACATCCCGAGGTACCCCTTCTTGCGGTAATCTCCGACATCGGCGCATCAGGCGCTTACTACATCGCCGCTGCCGCAGACAAGATCTACGTTGATCCAGCCAGCATCGTGGGATCGATCGGTGTCGTCTCCAGGGGTTTTGGTTTCGTCGATACTTTAGAGAAACTTGGCATCGAGCGGCGGCTGGTGACGGCGGGTGATCATAAAAGCATGCTCGACCCGTTTTCGCCGGCTCAGCTGCGGGACCAGGAGATGCTTCAGGGCATTCTTGACGACATCCATGCGCAGTTTATCGCTGCGGTGCAAGAAGGCCGCGGTTCCAGGCTCCAGGCAGATCCCGAACTTTTCTCCGGAAGAGTCTGGAGTGGCGAGGAAGCGGTGCGCCTGGGTCTCGCTGACGGGATGGCCTCGTTGACGGAAGTCGCCCAGCAAATCCTTGACGCACCGGAGATCATCGACTTCTCAATTCAGCCAGACTGGCGATCGGCCTTGCTGGATCAGCTCGGGGTGAGCATTGTAAAAGCGCTCGGGCTTTCAGACCCTGCGCTACGCTGAGCGCGAGTTCGGGATCACTTCGATACCTTCCCGCTCAAGCATCTGCACAAGACAAATAAGCGGCAGACCGATGAGGGCGCTCGGATCAGGGCCGCTCAGTTCTGTCAGCAGCGCGATCCCTAAACTTTCCGCACGAAGACTGCCACAGCATCCAAAAGGAGTGTCAATATCCAGGTAGTGCTCGATTTGATCCCGGGTGAGTTCCCGGTATTTTGCGAGATATGAAACCACATCCCGCTGAACCCGCCCGGTAGCCGCATTCACGAGTGCCACACCGGTATGCAGCTGCATCTCTCTGCCGGACGACATCGTGAGTTGTCGGACGGCATCCGCGCGGTCACGGGGTTTGCCAAATATCTCGCCGTCGAGAACCGCTGTCTGGTCAGAGCCAATGATGAGACCTTTTTCCATCGTGGCTGCGACCGCATTTGCTTTTCCCGCGGATAGGCGCAAAGCAAGGCTTCGCCCATCTTCTCCCGGCAGGGTCTCTTCCTCCAGCTGCGGCGGAATTACTTCAAACTCAAGACCGAGCCTTGACAGCAGTTCCTTTCGAAACGGCGAGGTCGAAGCCAGGATCAGGGGATGATCGCACTCGATTTTTGACATCAAATCACCAAAACCACTAAAATTATCGGGCTGCGAGTGAAGCCGCCGGCTTCTACCCATCCCGTTTACGGATAGTCGGCCCGGCTATTTTAGGCCGGGTCACCCACTTTTTCGAATCAACGAGTACGAACATGGCCGTACAGCAGAACAGAAAAACCCCTTCGAAGCGCGGAATGCGTCGCTCTCATGACGGTCTGGACAAAACTACGTTATCCACCGACCCGGTTACCGGGGAATTGCACAGGCGCCACCACGTGACCGCAGACGGCTACTACCGAGGTCGCAAGGTCATCCAGAACCGAGAGCCGGAAGCCTAGCCGTTTCCCTCTGATTGCCTCTGTTCGGGTTCCTGCCTAGACAGCGTGGCTCAATCTGACGAACAGCTCCGACTCTCCATTGACATGATGGGGGGCGATCACGGGCTTGAGGTCACGGCCAGTGGCGTATCTCTCGCCCTGGACCGACATGCCGACCTCTTCTGTACTCTTGTCGGCGACGAGGAACAGATTGCTGCAGTACTGAACCCCGCAGTCAGTGGCGGAAGATACGAAATCGTGCATACCTCGGAATCCGTGGATATGCATGAGTCGCCGGCATCGGCGCTGCGCTTCAAGAAAGACTCCTCCATGCGCGTTGCGCTGAACCTGTTGTCATCCGGCGAAGTTGCTGCGAGTGTAAGCGCCGGCAACACCGGTGCGCTGGTGGCTACCGCCCGGTTCGTATTAAAGACCCTGCCAGATATCGACAGGCCAGCAATTATCTCGGCCCTGCCAAGGGCGCAAGGGCATGTCCACATGCTTGACCTTGGGGCAAATATCGACAGCCCCGCGGCTATTCTCATGCAGTTCGCACTCATGGGTGAGAGCATGGTCCGTACGATAGAGGGTATTGAGCGTCCCTCTGTCGGGCTCCTCAACGTTGGCAGCGAGGAGATCAAGGGAAGCGAAGTCATCAAGACGGCGAACGAGTTACTGAAAGAAAGTTCCCTCAACTATGTTGGTTATGTTGAGGGAGACGACATCTTCAACGGCAAGGTCGACATTATTGTCACCGACGGTTTCGCGGGTAACGTCGCGCTCAAGACCAGCGAAGGAGTTGCCCAGATGCTGACCCAGGTGATCCGCGAAGAATTCAGCCGTGGACTGCTCACCCGGCTCTCAGCGGTGATCACCGCGCCGGTAGTGCGGTCGTTCAGTGATCGCTTCGATCACCGGGCCTATAACGGCGCCGTGCTGCTGGGTCTCAATGGAATCGTAGTGAAAAGTCATGGAAACGTTGATGGTGTCGCTTTTTCTCATGCCATAGACACTGCCAGGCTCGCGGCGCAAAAGGACCTCGTCGGGCATATCCGGCACGATCTTGAAGCGTCTCAGGTTGCAGTGGCCCGGACCGCACCCCTGTGATCAGTGCGGCGCGTATCACCGGAACCGGGTCCTATCTCCCTGAGAAGATCCTGACCAACAAGGAGATGGAGCAGTTTCTCGATACCAGTGACGACTGGATTTATTCTCGAAGCGGGATCCGACAGCGACACATCGCGGCCGAGGGGGAGTTCACCTGCGATCTCGCCGAAGTCGCTGCACGAGAGGCGATAAAGAGCGCCGGCCGCCGTGAAACAGATATTGACCTGATCGTGGTCGCCACGACCACAGCGGACCAGGTTTTCCCAAGCACAGCGTGCCTGCTGCAGAACCGGTTGGGTATTCACGGATGTCCCGCGTTCGACGTTCAGGCCGTTTGCGCCGGCTTTTTGTATGCCATGGATGTGGCCTATCGCTACATATCGACCGGAGCAAGCCGTTGTGCGCTGGTGGTGGGCGCCGAGACCTTTTCCCGAATCCTGAATTGGGAGGATCGAAGCACCTGTGTCCTTTTCGGCGATGGTGCCGGGGCAGTGCTGGTGGAGGCCGCTGATACACCGGGGATTCTGTCGAGCCATATTCACGCTGACGGAACCTATAAGGACCTGCTTTGTGTGCCAGTAGGGGTTTCTACCGCCTACCAGCAGCTCCTGAACGGAGAGGCATACACCGAGATGCAGGGGAAAGAGGTGTTCCGCTGGGCGGTCTCGGCCCTGGGCGACGCCGTCGTCGAAGTCCTGGAGAGCAATGGGATTCACCAGTCAGAAATAGACTGGCTGGTACCCCATCAGGCGAATATCCGAATCATCAAGGCAATTGCCAAACGACTTGAACTCAGTATGGATCGAGTGGTTGTCACTATTGATCAGCATGGCAACACCTCCGCCGCATCAGTTCCACTGGCCTTCGACGTCGCGGTCAGGGACGGTAGGATCAAGACAGGCGATAAAGTCATTTTTGAGGCCTTCGGCGGGGGATTCACCTGGGGCAGCATGTTGGTACAGATTTAAACCCACGCGGAGTACCTTGTTATGACCCAAGCTACAACTTCACCTCAGGTTTGTCTGGTCACCGGCGCCAGCCGCGGAATCGGCCGGGCAATCGCACTCGAGCTTGCGACGCGTGGTCATACCGTCATCGGAACCGGAACGAGCGCTGCCGGAGCCGGCAATATCACGAAGGCCCTAGGTGATATTGGGGCCAAGGGCAGAGGCGCAGTGCTCAACATCACGGATCCGGACCAGAGCGAATCAGTGGTCTCCGAAGTTGTGACCGAGTTTGGCCCGATCACGGTCCTCATCAACAATGCCGGCGTCACCGAGGACAACTTGCTGCTTCGAATGAAGGCTTCGCAATGGGAGAAAACCCTTGGGACCAATCTCGCCTCGGTGTTCTCCATTACCAAACTCTGCCTCAAAGGGATGACCAAGGCCCGTTACGGAAGAATCATAAACCTGTCTTCGGTGGTGGGCGCTACCGGCAATGCCGGCCAGACCAACTACGCTGCGAGCAAAGCGGGCCTGATCGGTTTTACCAAATCACTTGCTCTTGAGGTTGCCTCTCGTGGCATCACGGTCAATGCGGTTGCCCCGGGCTTTATTGAAACCGACATGACCGCCGAATTGGCCGACAACCAGCGTGATCATCTGCTGGAGAAGATTCCCCTGGCACGCTTGGGGCAGCCTGAAGATATAGCCAAAGCGGTTGCGTTTCTCGTCTCCGATGATGCCGGCTACATCACTGGGCAGGCCCTGCACGTCAACGGAGGAATGTACATGGCGTCTTGAGAAAACGCCATTATCCCATTGGTTTTACAACGTTTTTTACTTTTTTGTCGACCGACCAAGCGCGCTCTCCTGACGCCTGCAAGAGACGCTTTTGTTGGACTTGGCGCGTCGAATACGGTTTAATCGCGCTTCGTCAAGCAGACTTATAATCCACGAATAGGCCGGCTCTGCGACAAACCGGCCGGCGACAGTATTTCTAATCCCAGGAGGCTAGAGAGCTCATGAGCAGTGTTGAAGATCGCGTCAAAAAGATTGTAGTAGAGCAACTTGGCGTAAGCGAGGACCAGGTGACGCCCGAGGCGTCATTTGTTGATGACCTGGGTGCGGACTCGCTGGATACCGTGGAACTGGTGATGGCCCTTGAAGAGGAATTCGACGCAGAAATCCCCGACGACGAGGCCGAGAAGATAACGACCGTCAAGCAGGCGGTTGAATTCATTCAAGCCAACACCAGCGGTTGATCGCCCTGACAACGGCTGTTAATCATAATCAACAAAGCCGCCCGGCGCCGAGCGCCCGGCGGCTTTGTTTTTAGGTTTCAGAAATACAATGTTCAACCTCAGGAAGGTCGTCGTCACCGGCGTAGGGTGCATATCGCCGCTAGGAGCGGATGTGCAATCAACCTGGGAAGGTCTCCTGGCTGGCCGAAGCGGCATCTCCCAAATTACCCGTTTCGAGCCGGGCGAGCTCGCGTCAAGAATTGCCGGACAGGCGGACGACTTTGATCCGGAGTTGCGGCTAGCGACTAAAGAGGCGAGGCGCATGGACCGCTTCATTCAACTCGGACTCTGTGCCGGGCTCGAGGCTTTCGAGGACAGCGGGATTGACCTTGAGAAATCGGACCGGGATCGGATTGGTGTTCTGATCGGGGCAGGGATCGGCGGGCTGGAGACGATCGAGAATACAACCCGTGTCCTGTCGGAGAAGGGGCCGCGGAAGGTTTCCCCGTTCTACATTCCCAGCAGCATCATCAACATGGTCTCGGGAAATCTCTCAATTATGCTGGGGTTGCGCGGTCCCAATCTCGCCGTGGTTACCGCCTGCACCACGGGAACCCATGCAATCGGCGAAGCCGGGCGGATGATCGCGCTGGGCGACGCGGAGGTCATGATCGCCGGAGGTACCGAGGCTGCGATCACCCCTACCTCCATAGCAGGTTTTACCGCTGCAAAGGCGCTCAGCCGCCGGAATGACGCTCCGGAACGCGCGAGTCGACCGTGGGATCGCGACCGGGATGGCTTTGTCATGGGCGAAGGAGCCGGGACGCTCGTCATCGAATCCCTGGAACACGCAAAGAGCCGGGGTGCCCGGATCTACGCGGAACTAGCCGGCTATGGTGTGAGTGGCGATGCCCATCACATGACACAGCCCGCGCCCGGTGGAGAAGGGGCCGCGCGCTGTATGCGCAATGCCCTGAAAAACGCCGGGATCGACCCGCAAAAAGTGGGTTACGTCAATGCCCATGGCACCTCAACCCCGCTTGGGGATCTCGCCGAAACGCTCGCGATCAAATCGGTTTTCGCCAGTCACGCCTACGACCTTATGCTCAGTTCAAACAAGTCTATGATTGGCCATCTACTGGGCGCCGCAGGCGGTGTTGAGGCGGTGGCGACGGTGCTCAGCCTGTTTCACAATGCAGTACCGCCCACCATCAATCTCGACGGCCCAGACCCCGATTGCGATCTTGATTATGTTCCGGCAGACGCCCGTGATGCCCCCATCCAGGCCGCATTGTCTAACTCGTTCGGGTTCGGTGGCACGAACGGAACCTTGGTCTTCACCCAGTTGTAGGTTTCTACGGGCGACTCCTCCGAGATACGGTGGCACCGAAAGTCCGGGAAGTTCCGAGATTTGCCTGGTCCCTGCGGGCACTTGGCACGCTCACGCTGGCGATTGGAATTTGTGTTCTCGGAACGTCACTGATTTTTCTTTACCAGACGGTCCGCACCCCCGTAAGCAGTAATGACAGTTTTCTGGTTGTGAAGCCAGGCTCTGGCGTAACCCACCTCGCGCGACAGCTCGTATCCGAAGGCCTTGCAGGCTCAGAGTGGCCGGTGATTGCCTGGGCAGTACTCAGCGGGACGGCAGGGTCGTTTAAGGCAGGCGAATACTTCATACCGGCAAAAACGACGCCTGCCCAGATTCTCGGTAAGCTCAGCCGCGGCGGTGTCCATCAGAGGAAGCTCACGATTATCGAAGGTCTGCGGTTTTCACAGCTTCGCGAGCGGCTGGTGGGCGAGACACATTTGGCTGCTACGGTTGCCTCCTTGTCTGAGCGCGACATCCTGGACGAACTCGCGCCGGACCGACCCTCTGTTGAAGGATTGTTCTTCCCCGACACCTATTATTTCCTTCTGGAGGATACCGATATGAGCATCCTCACCAAAGCGGCCGGCAAGATGGATCGGGAGTTGATGCATGCCTGGCAGAACCGGGCAGCGGATCTTGTTCTCGATGACCCTTATGAGGCACTGACCATGGCATCGATTATCCAGAAGGAGGCCATGCTGGAGTCAGAGATGCCGCGGATTAGCGGGGTATTGCATAACCGGCTCAAACGCAAAATGCGATTACAAACCGATCCTACTGTCATCTTTGGTCTCGGGCCCGGGTTCAAGGGTCCCCTGAAAAGAAGCGACCTAAAAAAGGATACCCCTTACAATACTTACACCCGGGCCGGTTTGCCCCCAGGGCCGATTGCACTTCCAGGACGATCAGCGCTCCTGGCGGCAGTAAACCCACTGGCCACCGAGGATCTTTACTTTGTAGCCAAAGGCGACGGCTCGCACCATTTTTCAAAAACCCTCAAGGAACATAATCGTGCCGTCAAAAAATATCGCAATTGAGTGTCGCGCTGTCAGGAACCGAAAGTCGCGTTGAAAGGGAAATTTGTCAGTTTTGAAGGCGGCGATGGAGCAGGGAAGAGTACCCAGATCTCCCTGCTTTCCAGGTCTCTGACGGATATTGGCATCTCACCGGTACTGACGCGTGAGCCGGGCGGTACCCGACTGTCTGAGGAAATCCGTCAATGGATCCTCCATGAACCGGACGCTATCGATCCTGTCACAGAGGTGCTTCTCATATTTGCCGCTCGCGCGCAGCACACTGTAGAGGTGATCGTACCGGCGCTGGAAGACGGCCGGTGGGTGCTGTGCGATCGATTTACCGATGCCAGTTATGCCTATCAGGGAGGAGGGCGGGGGCTGCCCTTTGAGGTCATCGAGTCTCTGGAGGCCGTAGCCACTCGGGGACTCCGGCCTGATCTGACCATCTTTCTCGACTTAAGTGTGGAAGAGGGGGTTCGGCGTTCTGGGGGAAGGGGCAGCAGCCGGGACCGATTTGAGGCCGAGGAGCTGGAATTCAAGCACCGCGTGCGCTCAACCTATCAGGAATTCGCAAGGAAAAATCCGGAGCGCATAAAAAGTGTCGATGCGAGCGAATCGATTGAGGAAGTACATGCGCAAGTGAAGTCCCTTATGCATCACTGTCTTGGAGTATCGATTGACTAGCGCAGGCGACTATCCCTGGCTGCAGTCTACGCGGCAAAAGCTGGTTGGTGACCGGAGGGAACTTCACCACTGCCTTTTTCTTGCCGGCGGTCCGGCCATCGGAAAAGCAATGTTGGCTCTTGAGTTCGCCGCGCAGCTGTTGTGCGAGGATTCCGGAACCGAAGGACCATGCAAAAAGTGCAGGGCCTGTCATCTGCTCTGTAGCAGTCTGCATCCCGATTTCCACGTGCTGATGCCAGAGTTCCTGACCGAATCGTCCGACCCAATACTGGAGTCGCATGCGCAACGCTATCTGGAGCCTGCGAGAACCGGTCAAAAACGCAAACCCAGCGAGCAGATCAGCATCGACTCGGCACGGGCGCTTTCCGAAGCACTCCTGACCACGGTGCGGCCGGGCGGGCGTAAGGTCGTCCTCATTGTCGGTGCCGACACGATGAATCGGAATACCGCAAATGCGATGCTGAAAGTGCTCGAGGAGCCAACAGAAGGCACCAGATTCATCCTCGTCAGCAGTTACCCTTATCGGCTCCCCGCCACCATCCACAGTCGCTGTATCCGCCTGGATTGCCGGGCGCCGTCGCAAGACGAGACCATCAGGTGGCTGCAGTCGCGCCACGGCGCGAGCCCCAATGACCTCATAGGCCTTGCAAAATCCGGCCTTGGGCCGATGGATCTGGATGAAATCATCAGAGAAGACCGCGCGGCGATGGTCCAGGACTTGATTCGGTGCTGTGAAAACCCTTCGGGTAAAGCGGCAAGTCCTTTATTCCTGTCCTCGCTCTGCGCCCAGATCGGCACCCGGCAGGCACTTTCGATCTTACAGTCGACAGCACTGGATGCGGTCCGCCAGTCTCTGCAGGGGCCTCCAGAGGGCGCACAACAGCCGCGGAGCCTGTTCGCGGACCAGAATCTCGCCTTTGAAGCCTTCTACCGGCTGGGCGCCGCCCGCGAGCGCGTCAACGGGCAAGTTGACGAACAACTGTGTCTGGAGGATATTTGCGCGTGGCTGTCCGCTGACAGACATTACTCCCAATCCCGCCCCTGATTCCGGCGCCGACAATGACCGAACCCAGTTCCAGCCCGAAAACGAGACCCAGAGTCCTTTCCGTCTCTATCAATGATCTCAGAACGCTTAGAGCGGCGTTTATGCCATTTTTGAAGAATGCAGGCCTCTTTGTCCCCACCCACAACGAGTATGGCATGGGGGACGAGGTGTTTCTCGTCGTGAAACTGCTGGGAGAAGAACAGTATGCACTTGCCGCCACCGTCGTCTGGATGACCCCCACAGGCGCGCAAAGCAGTCGTACCAAAGGCGTTGGCGTTCACTTTAAGGGGCCTGACGGTGCCAAGCTCAAAGAACGTATAGAAGAGCTTGTGGCGAGCAGCGGTCAGCAGGCCTCTGCCACGCACACACTTTAGAGCCAGAAACTCTGACGGCGCAGGTGACCGATCATGCTGGTGGATTCTCATTGCCATATTGATTTTCCCGAGTTGGCCGGTGACTTCCCCGGCATGCTGTCACGAGCGCAGGCCGCGGGGGTTAGCCACCTTTTGTGTGTTTCGGTCAACCTTGCCGACTTTCCGGCAATGCTCGAGCTGACCGAGCGGTCCGGGCGTATATCGGCCAGTGTAGGCGTTCACCCGAATACGTCTCTCGGAAAAGCAGATGAGCCCTCAGTGGATATCCTGGAAACGCTGGCACAGATTCCAACAGTAGTCGCGATCGGAGAAACCGGGCTTGATTATTTCCGCACCGACTGCAACCCTGATATTCAGCGAACCCGGTTTGCCCGCCATATCGAGGCCGCCCGCCGGGTCGGCAAACCGCTGATCATCCACAGCCGAAGTGCCGCGCTGGACACCATCAATGTGATGCGAAGTGAAGATGCCCGATCGGCCGGGGGCGTGATGCACTGTTTTTCAGAAGAGTGGGATACGGCCAGGGCGGCGCTGGATGAAGGGTTCTATATCTCTTTTTCCGGCATTGTGACTTTCAAGAGCGCACGGACACTTCGTCAGGTGGCGAAAAAGGTACCGCTGGATCGAATGCTGGTTGAGACCGACGCTCCTTATCTTGCACCTGTGCCGTACCGGGGCAAAACCAACGAACCGGCGTTCGTAAGGCATACAGCCGAGTGTCTAGCGGAGCTTCGTGAAATGGATCTGGAGGCGTTCTCGGAAGTCACAACGGAGAACTTTTTCCGGCTTTTTGCCGGGGCGCGAAGGAGCGAATCGCAATAGTCTCGGGATTGCCTTAGGGCGTATACTTCGCATAATGTATATTATGTTAAGTTACAGCATGGCTCGAAATCCACCCCCTAGTACATTGATTTGACCCTACTTCCTCCCTCAGCGACAATTGTTGCCAGAACGAGTGCACTGAACTCGTCTTAGGGCCCTCCCCGAGGGTTGTGATATTCATTGACCGAGGACCTCTTACCTAAAATGACTCAGAAGGAAATTGAAGCCGCAGGCGCCGGCGAAGACACAGCGCCCGCTCAAGCCGCCCCCAAGGCGATCTCACCGTCCAAGTCGGGTTCTCGTAAGCCCGCAACGATCGGCTCGTCGATTGTCATTCACGGCGATGTCACAGGTGAGGAAGATCTTGTGGTGGACGGCGCGATCGACGGCACAGTTAACTTTAAAGACAATAACCTGGTGGTTAGCGAGAATGGGCGCGTCACAGCGAACATTAATGCGCGGATCATCCGCGTGGATGGCGACGTGAAAGGCGAGCTCTACGGCAGCGAGCAGGTCGTGATCAGCCCTTCCGGTAAGGTCAAGGGCGACATTCGCGCCCCGCGTGTTGTTCTGGAGGACGGCTGTACGTTTAAAGGCTCCGTTGATATGGAGACCGAGAAAGCCAATGTGGGCGAGCGAGCGACGACACCAAGGCTGCGCCCCGCCACTTCCCGGCCCGTTCGGCCAGGACGGGATGTGCCAGAGACAGGCTCCCTTCGAAACTAAAAAACCGCGGCTTGCGTCGCGGTTCTTCTTTCAGGGCACTTTGCCGGTCGCTGGCCTTACCTTGGGCCTCCTCTGGTTGCCGGTGCCAAGAGCGCTGCGCACGGCTCCCCGGCTGCTCTTTGTATTCGCATTCCCCTCGACTGATGACGTCTGGGCGGGAGAAAACGCCCGGATCGGCCCGGTAATGAGTTCCGGGTGCTCATAAATCATCTCATCTGAAAGCGGGACGAATACCAACTTTTTCATATTGCCGTGCCTGCTCTAATCTCCTTTTAGAAATATTAGGCCGCAGAAGGGGTCTTAACCCGGGGAACCTGTGGTAAAACAATGGCAAGGTAATGGCGTTTCCCGAACCCGGACGGCCCCGACCGCATCCGCAGGAGAGGCCAATTTCCAAAGGTGGGCAGCAAATGGCAACCGTAGTAGCAATCGTAGAGGACGATACCGACCAACGGGAAAACTACAGTGACGTCCTGACCGCTCACGGCTATGAGGTACGCGCCTACGCGGACCGCCCGAGCGCCGAAGCCGCTTTTGATCGGGAGCTTCCCGACCTCGCCGTGCTGGATATCATGCTCGGTGAAGATATGGATGGCGGTTTTGACCTTTGCATGCAATTGCGCAATCTGAGCCCCACCCTTCCCGTCATATTCCTGACCGCCCGCGACAGCGATGCTGACCGGATCTCATCCCAGAGAATGACCGCCTGGGATTACATTACCAAGCCTGTCAGCCTCGAATTCCTGGTGGCACGCGTGCACGCCCTGCTCCGGATCTCTCAACAACTCCAAACGCAGCCAACCACCGACAGTAGTGTTGCCGTAGGATCTCTCGAGATAAACGAGGACAGCATGCTGGTGCATTGGAAAGGTAAGCCAGTGAATCTGACGTTGACCGAGTTCTGGATCATTGAATCCCTGACGCGAAACCCAGGCCATGTTCGCACCTACGACGCTTTGAGTGACGTCACCCGCCAGGGACTGGTGGAGCGCAATACCATCAATGGATATATCCGAAGAATTCGAAACAAGTTCCGGGAATTGGACCCGGATTTCGACCGGATCCAGACCGTTCATGGCACCGGTTACAAATGGGAGCAGGATAACGAGTGAACTCTCTTGTGGGCCCGCGATCGGTCAAGGCTCCGCTGGACAGTGCTGTAACCTCGGGGTCTGCCCGAATCAGGCCCGGCCTCAAAATCCGGACAAAACTCCTGCTGCTGGTAATACTCCTGCTGGCGATCCCCTGGATGGGCTATGAGTCTGTCAGGGAAATGGAAAAATTCCTTCTCGAAGGCCAGGAACAGGCCCTGGAACTGACCACCCAGGGTATCTCGAGCATTCTTGGCAACCGTACAGACCTATTCGATCCCGGCGTTGGTGTCCCGGAACTCATTGGAAGACCACTGACCAGTCTGTTGGCGGAGATAGCGGAGCCGCTCGCCATTGATGCACCTGCGGACAGTTGGGCTACTGCCGTTGGCGCCCTCACCCACTTCTCTGGTTCCGGCCTTTTTGAATGTGGATCCGATTACCAGCCCGAGTCACTAGTCGTCCGCCATGGTCTCGCCATCGACCCCGACTCGGTTTTCGCCTATTTTGAAATCGATGACGATGTCCTGGTACTGCGGGATCCCGCCCTCCTCTCCCTTGATGCCAACGACCAGATCCGGATGACGGTACAGAAAAACAACGGAGAAATACTGAGATACCTGCTCACCGCTCAGGCTCCGGGGCGGCTAAGCGTCTACCTGATGCGTGCCAATTGGAAGGACGTGGTGGACGGCGAGGCTTTGAGAGAGATCGCGGGAACGATCGATCCGGTTGAATACGGGTACGCCGTGAAAGTGCGGATACCCCGAGAGCTGCTCGGTGTAGGTGCCCGGCTCAAATTCGAGGTGGTTGACGTTGATGACCAGAGCGACCGCGCGATCGGTCGAATCATAAGCACCGAGCCTGACCCAAGGTCTCATGCGTTTGGCAGCGTTCGCCTGGTCACTCCTGAACTCGCAAAACTCATACAGCCGTTATACATCTCGGAAGCCAATATTTCCGTCTGGGACAAATCATACCGCGTACGTGCCCAGATCGGCTCAGTTGTGCCGCCCGCGAGGGAGGCCTTCGGGATAGCGCAGCCCAACGCCACCTCGCTCTTCCAGCGCGTTGAAGACCAGTTGATCCGCTTTTTCGACTGGATTCTGAGAAGCCCCGCACGGGGTCTTGCCGATATGCCGGCTGACTCCAGTGCTGAAGACCAGCGTATCCTCGCCCGGGTCCTGTCGGGCGGGGAACCGAACACCGAGCGACGGCGCTATGGAGACGCGAAACTGATCGTAACCGCCGCCCCGATCTGGGCACAGGGGGAAATCGAGGGGGCCGTCCTGGTCAAGCAAAGTGCCAATAAGCTTCTGGCACTGCAATATGAGACCCTGCAGCGCTTCACGATTCTCTTCCTCGCGGTATTTATCTTTCTTTCACTTGCGATCCTGATCTTTTCAACACGGCTTACCTATCGGGTCGGCCGACTTCAGCGGGAGACCGAGCAAGCCGCCTCGTCTGAAGGAAGACTGCTGAAAGATCGAATTCGTGCGGGCGCCCGTTCTTCCGACGAACTGGGAAATCTCACCCGCAGTATCTCCTTGATGCTGCACAATCTCGGGCAGTACACGCGCTATCTTGAGAAACTGCCCGACACGCTCGCGCATGAGCTTCACAACCCCTTAAACGTGGTGAATTCGTCGCTGGAGAACCTGCAATACAACCACCGGGAACTCACCGACGACAAACACCTGCAGCGCGCGCGAAATGGCATCGGGCGCTTGCGTTCAATTATCACAAGCCTCACCGAAGCGGCGAGTCTCAAGGAAGCGCTAAGCCAGGAACAGGAACAACTGGAACGCTTTAATCTTTGCGCGCTGGTGCAGAATTGTGTCGAGGGGTATCAGTCTGCAAATCCGGGGTACCGGATCGTCCCGACATTAGCCCCCGGATCGGCTTGGATGCTGGGCGTTCCAGACCGCATCGCGCAACTGCTGGACAAACTTATCGATAACGCCATTGCATTTGGCACCCATAACGGTCTCATTGTTGTGAACGTCAGGCGCGTGGCTGGCGAGATCGAACTGACTGTCTCTAACGACGGCCCTACCCTTCCAAACGAGATTGCCGACAGACTTTTTGATCCGATGGTCTCCAGTGCGCGCGATGCCCGCAAGACTCACCTTGGTCTTGGACTTTATATCGCCCGACTGGTCGTAGAGTTTCACAAGGGAACAGTAGCCGCAAGAAACCGCCGCGGTGGCGCCGGAGTTGAACTCATAGTGACCCTGCCGATGATACCTGCCCCCTAGCAGTGCCCGCAGTTATGCCAGCCGCTGCTCCCGGCTAAAGCCCAGTAACGATATCCGCAACCTCGGGTTTTCCTTTCTTTACCTCTTCTAGAGAAAGCCCCTGAAGTTCATGGGGAAACACCAGCCACTGGTCGGTTTCATGGATAAAGAAGTCAGGCACCCGGCCGGTTTCACATTTTGTTGGCTTGTACCAGCAGGTCGCAACACGAAGGTCTGAGGGGAGATTCCGGCGGCAGCGTGATGTCAATTCCTCAATGATCGCCTCGATACTCCTGCCGGAATCCAATACATCATCGACAATCAGCAGTTTGTCTTCACGATTTAACTTCCGGATCAGATACCCAAGCCCGTGAACCTGCACCGACTCTGACGTGTCGGCAATGCCTCGGTAATAGGAGGTCCGGATAGCAACATGATCGGTTGAGATTCCGGCGTAATCCAACAGTTCCTGCACCGCAATCCCGACCGGGGTGCCGCCGCGCCAGACACCGACGATGAAGTCGGGCCGAAACCCACTTTTGATAATCTGCCTGCCCAGCATGAACGAATCACGCAAAAGCTCACTTGCCGATATGTATGTCTTTCCAATCATGAACTGTTTACTAACCGAATTTCCTGAGATTAACGGCGGCGATCGATATCATAGACGTCCGCAGGAATTACAACCTGATCAGGAGCCTCATCATCTGAACTATCGGAGTCGGTATCCGCCTCAGTGTCTTCTTGTTCTGCCTCGAGAACCTCCTCGGTCGACCCTGATACAGTATCAGACTCCGGGGAATCGGTATCGGGGACCTCTGGAGCCTCCGGTACTTCCTCTTCGGGCTCAGGCTCAGGCTCGCGCACGATTGTAACTTCCTCCAGCGTGCCCGCGCTTTCAGAGGCTGTCTGCTCGACCACCGCTTCCTCACCCTCTCCAGAAACTTCAATCCCCGTCGCTGGCGAAGTTTCCTCCTCCGAAGCGCTCCCCGCTGTCTCATCCGTCTCAGCCACATCATCGGGTACGGCGTCGGCCTCAGCCTCCGGTACCGGCGGCGGCGCAACAATCCATCCGGGATCTTCGCTATGTATCTCGGCGGGAAGGTAGTAGACAACCTGGTTTGGCAGGCTCTTCTCTGGGTAGCGCTCTTTGAACTTGTCCACGCCAACTCGGGAGATACCGTAGCTCAGGAACACTTTACAGCGCGTACAGGTCGCTCCCCGGTATTTTGCCCGCGGCTCATCGTTTACCCAGACGTTCAGTTTTCCATCCGAGTCACTCCAGATGGCTTCCACTACAACCTCATGCCAGCGACCGCGCAGGTCTCTCTCATTGACTAATGAAAAGAATCTTGATTCGTCGTCAAACCGGCTGCCTATCCATAAGGCGCCCGTGCTCCCGATCTCGACCACCCAGGCCGGTTTCCCTGTTGCCTGGTCGATGAACTGCCCGTGGCGGTTTCGAGCAGGGTACGTGCTGACAAAATCTTCAGGGAAAAACACCTTCCACCGATGCCAGTACACCTGCGAAGAGGGGCCGGGAACACCCACCTTCTGTGCAAGTTCCGCCCGCTCGACTCCGGAGCGACAATCATCATAAGGAGGCTTTGAGATACAGTCACCGGAGCGCAGTTCAAAGCGCTCGACCAGAGGCTCCGAGGCAAGGCCGGTCGGGTCAACCACCTCGGAGACCGCCCAATCAGAATCTGTCAGAAACGGCACGAACTCCGCCGGTTCGCTAGTCCCCGCCGTCAGGAGACTCAATGGGGTCACAGAAAAGAGAACGGCTGCGAAAAAACGCAATCGTATGAAACGCTTTTCAGAATTTTTCACAGATCGTAAACGGCAAAATAAAACTGGTTCCCGCGGCCGGACTCGAACCAGCTCGACCGCTAGGTCGAGGGATTTTAAGCCTGAATAGAACTCTAGCAGCACTCACCTTCCCTCACCCGAATCCTTGTAAATGCAGACTGAATGGGTCTACATTGTAGTGTCTGGATGAGTCGGAGTGAGTATGTTCACAAAAAACTGCACTAGAATCACACCCGTTATCGGCCCCGGCAGCTGACCCCGTGGCAGAAGGTGCGCGCCAGTTGGTTGAGTTCGGCGCTGCTTGGGGCCTTAACCTGGATCAAGTTTGCGAGAACCGGGTCGTGCTACTAGGGCTTGAATTCACGAAGATCAACAACACTAGGGAGAGTTAATAATGAAACTATTCATAAAGATATTCGCCGCCGGTGTGGCCGCGATCATGCTGACGGGGTTGACAACTCCGGCGTCGTCCGCCGAAAGGACGATTAACGGCGCGGGCTGTTTTCCGGTCGGACACCCGGTCTCCAAGCCTTGGGAAGCTTTCATTAATGCCGTGAACGAGCAGGGCAAAGGCATAATCCAGATTAAATTGGTCGGCGGCGCCCCTGCTATTGGCAGTCCTTTCACCTTGGTTCAGAAAATGTCCAAAGGTGCGTACGACATCGTCGGCTGTACCGAAGGGTATTTTGGCAACGTTCTGATTGAAGGCGCCGCGCTCAGGTTCTCCGATTATCCGTATTCGGAACTGCGAGAAAGAGGCGGCATCGACTATCTGCAAAAACTGTTTGGCGAGAAAAACATCCATTATCTAGCCCGTTATCATGATTTTGGCCCCTTCCATCTTTGGCTGAACAAACCCGTTAGCAAACCTGATTTGACCGGATTGCACCTTCGTATTTCGCCGATTTACAAGGCGTTATTCACGAAACTGGGCGCCACCGTGCAAGTGTCGAATACCGCGCAGGTCTACACCTACATGGAGAACAACACCGTTCAGGGGTTCGGTTGGCCAGCCCTTGGCTGGGTGCCGACCTGGATCGAAGTGACCAAATATCGCGTCGAGCCTGGGTTCTATAACAGCGCTCTACACAACGTCATCAACCTGGACACGTGGAACTCCCTGAATGATGAGCAAAAGGCCCTGTTGACCAAAGTCGGCATGGAATTCGAAGCTAAATCGGAATCCTCAACACCTGCATTTCAGGCGGCCTTAAAAAAGCAAAAGGACTGGATGGCCTCAGAAGGCATGGAGACGATCACCTTTAAAGGCGCGGATGCCGATTTGTGGCTAAAAACAGCGACCGAAGAAGGTTGGGCGGAGGTTATCGCGCGCAGTCCAGAACACGGACCGGCACTGAAAAAGTTGTTCTCAAAGTAAAAGAATGGCCATTTAACGTGATGGGGGAGCCTCGGCTCCCCCGTTTACGATTAATCAGCCAGCTGACCCAATAGAACCGACGGACCGCGTTATGCGAAGGCAAATCGATCGGCTCGAGGCTGGTTTTAACTGCCTGATATTTTTTATGGCTTCTTTGTCGGCGGTATTAATCGCCCTTTACGCGGTTTTGATCCCACTCAACCTCTTCCTCATCAAAACCCAATTAGGCAACATTTTCTGGATATACGAGGTTGTTGAATATTCCCTCTATGTCGGTGCCTTTATCGGCGCACCTTGGGTATTGCAAAAGGGTGCTCATGTCCGGGTTGATGTTCTTCTTCAGGCGCTCCCCAAATCAGCGGCGGTGCGACTGGATCATTTTATTAACCTGTTCGGGTCGGCGTTGTGCCTTTTCCTGTGTTTCTACGGCGTTCGTGCGACGTTTTCCGAATTCCAGGACGGCACCATGCCCGACAAGGTCATTCAAATCAAAAACTGGTACATGATGGCGGTATTTGCGTTGTCGTTTTTCCTGCTGTCGATCGAATTTCTGTTGCGTTTTCGAAGGGTGGCCGCACGCGAAAAAGATGTCGCTACAGAGGCAGGTTTTTAGACCATGGAATGGTATCTCGCCTTAGCCCTGATGCTGGGAACGGTTTGCCTGATTATGTTTATCGGTCTGCCGGTAGCGCTCGCATTTTTCGCGGCAAACGTACTTGGAACCTATCTGTTTATCAGTGGCGACATCGGCCTTGTTATGATGCCGATGGAATTCAATAACGCCTTCAAGTTTACCTTTGCGCCCATCGCCCTTTTTTTGTTGATGGGTGAAATCCTTTTGCAAACCGGAGTCGCTTTCAAGGCGATTGGGGCCAATGATCGCATGATATCGCGGGTTCCCGGGCGTTTGTCGGTGGTATCCATTGTTGGCGGGACGATCTTTTCGTC
>DCXP01000014.1:3231-6224 GCA_002327725.1 Proteobacteria bacterium UBA2133 | reverse complement strand
GCGACATCGGGAAAGCGCCGGACAAAGCGCTCGTAGAAGGGGATCACGGTGGCGACCTGGGTCTGCTGCAGCATAATCTCCGAGACCCAGACCCGGTAAGGATCCCCTTTGACCTGCCAGGGCAGGTCATGGCGGCCGTGTGCGCGATACCAGTGCAGCACGGACCGGCCGAAAGTCCGGGTAGCGTCCGGTACTTTTCCTGGGCAGCGCGCCGCCGATTTTTTCAAAGCCACCGGATCAGGCCTCAGACGGGCCATCAGGTGCGGGCAGATATAATGATCCGACCATGCGATGGTTCCTTTTTGTATGGCTCGTCCTGAGTCCGATCCCGGCACTGGCGGCCGATGTGCTGCGCGGCCATGCCATCTCGATGTTTGATTCGGAGATTCCCCGATACCCTGCCGACTTTCGCCATTTTGATTACGTCAATCCCGATGCGCCCAAAGGCGGAAGTCTACGGCTTGCGTCCCAGGGCAGCTTTGACAGTTTTCACCCGTTCATCCCCAAGGGTAACGCGGTCAGCACCGGCGCGGTAGAAACGCTCCTCGTCACCAGCGCCGACGAACCGTTTACCGGCTACGGCCTGATCGCCGAGCAGATTGAATGGCCCCGTGACCGCTCCTGGGTGATCTTTCATATTCGCCCCGAGGCGCGCTGGCATGACGGCACGCCGATCACTGCCGAGGATGTGGCCTGGTCCTTCGAAACCCTGGTCAGCCAGGGTAATCCGCAGTACCGCTTTTACTATGGCGCGGTCGCCTCGGTTGAGGCGCTGGATGCCGCACGGGTGCGTTTTACCTTCAGCGAATCCGGTAACCGCGAGCTGCCACTGATTGTCGGCCAGCTGCCGATTCTGCCGAAACACTACTGGGCCACCCGGGATTTTGCTGCAACCACTTTGGACCCGCCGCTCGGCAGCGGGCCCTACCAGATCACCGATTTTGAAGCGGGCCGGTTCACGGTGCGCCAGCGCGTTGAGAACTACTGGGGCAAAGACCTTGCGGTAAGGCGGGGGCTTAACAACTTTGGTGCCATCCGGACTGTTTTTTTCCGCGATGCGACACCGATCCGCCTGGCCCTCAAGGCGGGTGACATTGATTTTCGCCAGGAGAACCAGGCCAAAGCCTGGGCAGAGGACTACAACGTCGCGGTGGTGGAGAAAGGCTGGCTGAAAAAGGAGCTGGTCGAGCACCGGATGCCGACCGGTATGCAGGCCTTCGTCATGAACACCCGGCGCGAGCAGTTTTCTGACCGTCGGGTGCGCGAGGCGCTCACCCTGGCTTTTGATTTTGAGTGGACCAACCGCAACCTCTTTAATGGCCAGTACACCCGGACCGCCAGTTATTTCTCCAATTCAGACCTTGCCGCCCACGGCAAACCCCAGGGTGAGGAACTTGCGGTGCTGGAGCCGTTCCGCGAAGAGGTACCCGATTCGGTTTTCGGCGATGCCTACACGCCGCCCGTAACCGATGGCAGCGGCTGGCTGCGCGACAACCTGCGCCGCGCCAATACGCTGCTGAAAGACGCGGGCTGGGTGGTCAGGGATCTGCGGCTTGTGAACGCCACCACCGGCGAGCCTTTCCGCTTTGAAATCCTGCTGGTGAGCCCGGCGTTTGAGCGGGTCACGCTGCCCTACGTGCGCAATCTGAAACGTCTCGGTATCGAAGCCAAGGTACGCCTGGTCGATGAGAACCAGTACATCAATCGTTTCCGCCAGTTCGACTTTGACATGATGGTGTGGGTCTGGGGCCAGAGCGAAACCCCCGGCAATGAACAGTACGAATACTGGAGCCAGGCCGCCGCTGACTCTCAAGGCAGCCGCAACCTCGCCGGTGTCCGTGATCCGGTGGTGGACGAACTGATTGGGCTGATGCTGCGCTCGGAATCCCGCGAGCAACTCAACCAGCGGACCCGGGCGCTCGACCGGGTGCTGCTGTGGGGTCACTATGTGGTTCCCCACTGGCATATCCGCGCCGACCGCGTGCTTTACTGGGACAGATTCGGCATCCCCAAGATGCCGGTGCGCACCGGCGTGATGACCGACCGCTGGTGGTTTGATGCGAAGCGTGCCGCTGCGCTGGACAAGAACCGCCAGTAACCCTCCCCCGGTTTACCACGATCATGAGCGCTTACATCGTCCGCAGACTGCTGCTGATGATCCCCACCCTGTTCGCGATCATGGTGATCAACTTCGTGATCATCCAGGTCGCCCCCGGCGGCCCGGTCGAGCAGATCATCTCGCAGCTGACCGGCGTCGGTGCCGATATCACCGAACGGGTCACCCGCACCGGCACCAGCGAAACCCTTTCGAGCACGGGCAGCACTGACACCTTCGGCGGGAAATACCGCGGCGCCCAGGGCCTTGATCCGGATTTCATTGCCGAGCTCGAAGTACGCTTTGGCTTTGACAAGCCACTGCATGTGCGCTTCACCGCCATGATGAAGCAGTACCTGACACTCGACTTTGGTGAAAGTTTTTACCGCGACCGCTCGGTGGTTGACCTGGTACTGGACAAGATGCCGGTATCCATCTCACTTGGCATCTGGACCACGCTGCTGGTGTACCTGATCTCAATTCCCCTGGGCATCGCCAAGGCGGTTCGCGACGGCAGCCGTTTCGATGTCTGGACCAGTGTGCTGGTGGTGATCGGGACTGCCATCCCGAGTTTCCTCTTTGCCGTCTTCCTGCTGGTGATCTTCGCCGGGGGCAGTTACCTCGACTGGTTCCCGCTCGCCGGACTGACCTCGGAAAACTGGGAAACGCTGTCCTGGCCGTCACGCATCCTGGATTACTTCTGGCACATCGCCCTGCCGGTCCTGGCGATGACCATCGGCGGCTTTGCCACGCTCACCATGCTGACCAAGAATTCCTTTCTCGACCAGATCAACCAGCAGTATGTGCTGACCGCGCGGGCCAAGGGCTTAAGCGAACGACGGGTGCTCTACGGCCATGTCTTTCGCAACGCCATGCTGATCGTCATTGCCGGCTTTCC
>DCXP01000014.1:1992-2831 GCA_002327725.1 Proteobacteria bacterium UBA2133 | reverse complement strand
CTGCTCGGCTTCGAGGCGGCCTTTGCCCGGGATTACCCGGTGATGTTCGGTACGCTGTTTTTCTTCTCGCTGCTGGGCCTGGTGATGAGCCTGCTGGGGGATCTCACCTATACCCTCGTCGATCCGCGGATCGATTTTGAAAGCCGGGAGACCTAGGTGGGCGGCCAAGGACTCAGTCCCCTGACCCGGCGCCGGCTGCATAACTTCCGCGCGAACCGCCGCGGCTGGTGGTCGATGTGGATTTTTCTGGTCCTCTTTACCGTATCACTGTTCGCCGAGTTTGTCGCCAACGACAAACCCTTTGTCGTGGTGTACCGCGGCGAGGTCTACATGCCGATCTTCAAGGCCTACCCCGAGACCACCTTTGGCGGCGACTTTCTCACCGAGGCGGATTACCGCAACCCCTTCCTGGCAGAGCTCATCGATGCCGAAGGCTGGATGCTGTGGCCGCCGATCCGCTATCACCACCAGACGGTGGCCTGGGATCTTCCGGTCCCCGCGCCGGCCCCGCCCGATCGGCAGCACTGGCTCGGCACCGACGACCAGGCCCGCGATGTGCTGGCCCGGGCGATCTACGGCTTTCGGATATCAGTGCTGTTCGGCTTCACGCTGACCATCATCAGCGCGGTGGTCGGCGTTGCCGCCGGCGCGCTGCAGGGCTACTTCGGCGGCTGGACCGACCTTTTGGCGCAGCGCTTTATCGAAGTCTGGTCGGGGCTGCCGACGCTGTACCTGCTGATCATCCTCGCGAGTGTGGTTGAACCCAATTTCTGGTGGCTGCTGGGTCTGTTGCTGCTCTTTTCCTGGATCGGTTTTGTTGGCGTGGTGCGCGCGGAATT
>DCXP01000014.1:1400-1587 GCA_002327725.1 Proteobacteria bacterium UBA2133 | reverse complement strand
TGCCGAACGCGATGGTGGCGACCATCACCTTTATGCCGTTCACCCTGGCAGGCTCGGTCACGATCCTGACCTCGCTGGATTTTCTCGGGATCGGCCTGCCGCCCGGATCCGCATCACTGGGCGAACTGCTCGCGCAGGGGAAAGCCAACCTGCAGGCGCCGTGGCTCGGCTTCACCGGCTTTTTCGT
>DCXP01000014.1:0-1027 GCA_002327725.1 Proteobacteria bacterium UBA2133 | reverse complement strand
GCCTTCGACCCGCGCAGGACGCTGGATTCATGATGGACGGGAACCCAACAACGAGTCGGCTGCTGGATATCCGGGGTCTGTCGGTACGCTTCGCCATGCCCGCAGGCCATATCGATGCCGTTCAGGATGTCTCTTTGCACATTGACCCCGGCGAGCGGGTCGCCCTCGTGGGCGAATCAGGATCCGGCAAGTCGGTGACGGCCATGTCGATATTGGGACTATTGCCCTATCCCCGCGCCAGTCATCCAGGCGGCAGTATCTGCTTCGAAGGGGAACAGCTGCTGGGCGCGGGCGAGAGCGTGCTGCGGCGTGTGCGCGGCGACCGCATCGGCATGATTTTCCAGGAGCCGATGATGTCTTTGAATCCGCTGCACACCATTGAGAAACAGATCTGTGAGACGCTGACCCTGCACAAAAAACTGAAACAGCACGACGCCCGGCAGCGGGCGCTGCAGCTGCTGCTGCAGGTGCGCATCCGCGACCCCGAGCGCCAGCTCAAATCCTGGCCGCACCAGCTCTCGGGCGGCCAGCGGCAGCGGGTCATGATTGCCATGGCACTCGCCAACGAACCCCGTCTGCTGATCGCCGATGAGCCGACGACGGCTGTCGACGTCACCACGCAGGCGCAGATCCTGGCATTACTCGATGAACTGTGCCAAGAACTCGATATGGCCCTGCTGCTGATCACCCATGATCTCGGCGTTGTGCGAAAAACCGCGGACCGCGTTTATGTCATGCAGGGCGGGATGATCGTGGAATCCGGAACCACGACCCGGATTTTTGCATCGCCCTCGGAGAAATACACCCGGACACTCATCGAGGCCGAGCCCAAAGCCCGGCGCACCGTAAGCCAAAAGTCAGGCAAGGCGCTTGTTGAAGCACAGCAGCTCGGGGTCTGGTTCGCGGTGCGCCGGGGCATCCTGCGGCGCATTGTCGGTCAGGTCAAAGCCGTGGATGGGGTCAGCCTGACACTGCATCCTGGCCGCACCGTGGGTGTCGTCGGCGAGAGCGGCTCGGGCAAAACCAC
>DCXP01000093.1:32293-45355 GCA_002327725.1 Proteobacteria bacterium UBA2133 | reverse complement strand
CTGGCACGTAGAGTGAAGTGCATTTATAGGCCATCTCACAGACATCGCTCAGCACACAAAATCCGTGCGCAAAGCCTGGCGGAACGTACAGCTGTTTCCGGTTTCTGGCCGAGAGTGTCAGCCCGAACCACTCGCCGAAGTGGGGTGAGCCCCGGCGGATATCAACTGCGACATCAAAGAGTTCACCGACCAGTGCCCGGACCAGTTTGCCCTGCCAGGCCGGATACTGGTAATGCAGCCCGCGGAGCACGCCCCGGGTCGATCGGGAGTGATTGTCCTGGACAAAACGGGTAGGCAGCCCCGCCTCGGCAAAGTCCTGGGCATTGAAGCTTTCCATGAAAAAGCCCCGCTCATCGTCAAACACCCGGGGCGCTACGATGACAACACCCGGCAAAGGGGTCTGGGTAACGGTAATCAAGCGGTTGTCCTGAAAGGCGCCAAGAAGTGAAACCGCAAGGATAACTGAATTGCATCCCGACCGGACAGAGAGCCGGTCATCAGGGACCATGCAGTCCCGCCCGGTTCAGATGAGCGGATCAGGATGTGGTGAAAAAACTCTTAAGGCGGTCGGACCAGGAACTTTCCCGGGGCGAGTGGCGCTCTCCGCCGGCTTTCAGCATGCCATCAAACTCGCGCAGGAGCTCCTTCTGTTTTCGATTGAGATTAACCGGCGTCTCAATTTTGATCTTGCAGAAAAGATCGCCGACCGCGCCCGATCGCACATTACGCACGCCCTTGCTCTTCAGCCGAAAGACCCGCTCGGATTGACTCTCCGGGGGAACTTTAAGCTGGGCACGCCCGCTCAAGGTCGGAATCTCGATCTCGCCGCCGAGGGTCGCCATCGCAATACTGACCGGCATTTCACAATACAGGTTGTCGCCATCACGCGAGAAGATCGGGTGCCGGCGGATCCGGATCTGCACATAGAGGTCGCCACTGCCGCCGGTCGCACTTCCCTGTCCTTCGCCGGCGAGTCGGACCTGGTCCCCATCATCGACACCGGCAGGCACTTTGACCTGAAGCGTCTTGGTTTTCTGGACGGTCCCACTCCCGCTGCAGTCACTGCAGGGTGACTGGATCACCGTACCGCGGCCACGGCAATCCGGGCAGGCCTGCTGAATAGAGAAAAACCCCTGCTGCATGCGCACCTGCCCTTGTCCGTTGCAGGTGGCACATGCGGTCGGTGAAGTCCCCGGGCGGGCGCCCGAGCCGCTGCAGGTATCGCAGCGGACCTGCGAGGGAATGCGGATCCGCGACTCCGAGCCGTGTACGGCCTCTTCCAGAGAGAGTTCCAGCGTGTACTGCAGGTCAGCACCCCGGCCACCGCTGCTGCGACGGGAACCCCCACCGAAAATATCGCCGAAAATATCGCCGAAAATATCGCCAAAGCCGGCAGCGCCCGGGCCTGTGCCCCCCATGCCGGCAGAGGGGTCCACGCCAGCATGGCCAAACTGATCGTAGGCCGATCGTTTCTGCGGATCAGCCAGGACTTCGTAGGCTTCCTTGGCCTCCTTGAAGGCCTTCTCTGCCGCTTCGTCATCCGGGTTGCGGTCCGGGTGATATTTCATGGCGAGCCGGCGGTAGGCCTTTTTGAGATCGGCCTCGGATGCCGAGCGGTCGATGCCCAGCACCTCGTAATAGTCCCGTTTCGCCATGATCCTACCTGATATTCCCTTTACTTAAATCACCTGATCAACAGCAAAAACCGGCACCTTGAAGTGCCGGCCCTGCAGCAGCGTCCCAAACGGGTAATCGGCTGAGATACCCGCAGTACAAGGGCTTAGTCGTCTTTTTTGTCCTTAACCTCTTCGAATTCGGCATCCACTACATCGTCACCGGCGGGTGCATCACCGCCGGCAGCCGAATCCGAAGTACCCGCTGCGGCGTCGTCCTGCGCCTGATACATCTGCTCTGCCATTTTGTGGCTCGACTCCATCAGGGCGTTGGTCTTGGTCTGGATGTCGGCAACATCCTCGGTCTTCAGAGCTGCCTCCAGATCCGAGATGGCGCTTTCGATGCTTTCTTTCTCAGCTGCCTCGACCTTATCGCCGGCTTCGGAAAGCGTCTTTCTGACCGTGTGGATCATGGCCTCACCCTGGTTACGGGCGTCGACCAGTTCACGTGCTTTGCGATCCTCTTCGGCGTGCGTTTCCGCATCCTGGACCATGCGCTCGATCTCTTCATCAGACAGACCTGAACCGGCCGTGATCTTGATCTTGTTCTCCTTGCCGGTCGCCTTGTCTTGGGCCGACACATGCAAAATACCGTTGGAATCGATATCAAAGGTGACCTCGATCTGAGGCATCCCACGGGGTGCCGAGGGGATATCTGTCAGGTCAAAGCGGCCCAGGGACTTGTTGTGCTGGGCCATCTCACGCTCGCCCTGCAGCACATGGACCGTCACCGCCGTCTGGTTGTCATCCGCCGTGGAAAACACCTGGTTGGCCTTGGTCGGAATGGTCGTGTTTTTCTCGATCAGTTTGGTCATCACCCCGCCGAGGGTTTCAATCCCCAGCGACAGCGGTGTGACATCGAGCAGCAGCACATCTTTGACATCCCCTCCGAGCACGCCGCCCTGGATGGCAGCACCTACGGCCACCGCCTCATCGGGATTGATGTCCCGCCGGGGCTCCTTGCCGAAGAAATCTTTTACGGCATCCTGCACCTTGGGCATCCGGGTCTGGCCCCCAACCAGAAGCACATCATTGATGTCAGAAGCCGAGAGTCCTGCATCCTTGAGTGCGGTCTTGCAGGGGTCGATAGTGCGGCTGACCAGGTCATCCACCAGCGACTCAAACTTGGCCCGGGACAGTTTCAGGTTGAGGTGCTTGGGGCCACTCTGGTCTGCCGTGATGTAGGGCAGATTGATTTCGGTCTGCGAACTCGATGAAAGCTCGATCTTGGCCTTTTCAGCGCCCTCTTTCAGCCGCTGCATGGCCAGCGCATCACCGCGCAGATCCATTCCCTGATCTTTCTTGAACTCGTCCGCCAGGTAATCGATCAGCCGGCGGTCGAAATCTTCGCCGCCGAGGAAGGTATCGCCGTTGGTCGAGAGCACTTCAAACTGGTGCTCACCGTCGACGTCGGCGATTTCGATGATCGAGATGTCGAAAGTACCCCCGCCGAGGTCGTAGACCGCGATCTTCCGGTCGCCCTGCTGTTTTTCAAGGCCGTAAGCCAGCGCCGCTGCGGTAGGCTCATTGATGATGCGTTTGACGTCAAGGCCTGCAATCCGGCCGGCATCCTTGGTGGCCTGGCGCTGTGAATCGTTGAAGTATGCGGGTACCGTGATCACCGCCTCGGTGATATCGGTGCCGAGATAACTTTCGGCCGTCTGCTTCATCTTCTGGAGCACACGCGCAGCCACTTCGGGCGGGGCCATCTGCTTGCCCTTGGCCTCGAGCCAGGCGTCGCCATTTTTGGCTTTGACGATTTTGTACGGCATCAGGTCCAGATCGCGCTGCACCACTTCCTCGTCGAACTTGCGCCCGATCAGCCGTTTGGAAGCAAAAATGGTATTGTGCGGATTGGTGACCGCCTGACGCTTGGCAGACTGGCCGACCAGCACCTCGTCGTCGTCGCTGAAGGCCACTACCGACGGCGTGGTCCGGTCACCTTCGCTGTTCTCCAGAACCTTGGGCTTGCCGCCATCCATAACGGCCACACAAGAGTTGGTGGTGCCAAGGTCAATTCCAATAATGCTCGCCATATTTTTGTCCTCAGAAACGGTATTGGGGAATACCGTAGAAATCCATAACTGCTAATAAAGTGGGGCTAAAAACGGTGTTTTCAAGCGCCTGGCGCGGATTTTTCATCTCCGTCATCGCCGTCCGGCGCCTTCGCCACGATCACTCTCGCCGGACGCAGCAGGCGGTCGTGGAGTCGATACCCCTTCTGGATCACCTGACAGATGTGGTTTGGCTTGACCTCGGTCGATGGGGCAAGCGTGATTGCCTGGTGCGACTCAGGATCGAGCCTGTCGCCAACCTCGGGGCTGATTTCAAACACGGAAAACCGGTCAAAAGCGGAATCCAGCTGTTTCAGCGTCAACTCCAGACCCTCGACCACGCGCTCCACCACGCCTTCGGTATCCTCAAGATCAACCGAGCGTGCAAGATCCAGACTGTCTCGCACATTCAAAAGTTCGCTGGCAAAACCCTCCAGGGCGAAGCGCCGGGTATTGGCAATCTCGGTCTGGGCGCGCTTTCGGGCGTTCTCGGTATCCGCGCGAGCGCGGAGGAATTCGTCGCGTAACTGCGCGTTCTCGGCCCGCAATGCCTCGAGATCATCGGCTGTGTCCCGCGGCTCGGCGCTTTCCCCTGCTTCAGCGTCCTCGGAGGGCGCTCCGCCGGCTTCCCCATCGGGCGTCTCGCCTGCAGCGGGGGCTGCTTTGGCAGTATCGACGGTGGGATCAAGAGGCTCGCTGGCGCTCTCCTCCTGCACTTCGTCGGTAGGGTTATCTTGTTTGCCGGCTGTCATAAACGGAAGTACTCTCTTCAGGAATGAGACCGAAGCGGCGGTCTGCTCTTATCTGGGGGATAAAGGCGGGTTTTTCAAGCCCGCCGGATAAAGCCGGGCAAATCCGGCTCAGTGCAGTCCGCGTAGCGCGCTGCCGAGAACCCGGGCGGTGATATCGACCACCGGAATCACCTCTTCATAGGCCATCCGGGTCGGCCCGATCACACCAATGACGCCGATACAGCGGCCTTCGGACTCATACGGCGCGGTGACGACACTGCAGTCGGTCAGGGCGCTGTACCCGGACTCCTCGCCGATAAAGATACTGATGCCGCTGGCACGCATGCTCTTGTCCAGCAGGCTCAGCAGATCCTGCTTGGTCTTGAAGGTATCGAAAATCTCGCGAAGTTTTCCCAACTGATCAAAGTCAGGAATGCCGAGCAGTTTCGTCTCTCCGCTCACCACAACGCCCTCTTCAGCCGGTTCGTCATCCAGCAGCTGGCTTGCCATTTCAACAGCGGTGCGCATCATGCGGTTCATTTCATCGCTGTCCCGATGCATATCCAGCAACAGTCGGTGGCGAACTTCCTGCAGCGTGCGTCCCGCGTGGCGCGAGTTGAAAAAGTTGGCAGCCTCGACCAGTTCAGCAGCAGACAGTGTCTTGTCCAGAAAGATCACCCGGTTCTGCACCCGCCCGTCGTCAGTTACCAGGATTGCCAGCACCCGGTCCTCCGAAAGCTCAAGAAATTCGACCTGGCGGAGCTTGGCCTTATCAGAGCCCGGCAGCATGATGACACCGGCATACTGCGTGATATCTGACAGCAGTTCCGAAGCAGATTCCAGCAACTCGTCGGCGTCCTTGGCGCCAGCCAGCGCATCAACGATTTCCCTGGAGTTGGAACGCCCGGGTGTCTGCACCTGTAACAGGCTGTTGACAAAGACGCGGTAGCCCAGTTGGGTTGGCACACGCCCTGCTGAGGTATGCGGCGCCCGGATCAGCCCCAGGTCCTCAAGATCAGCCATGACATTGCGGACAGTCGCCGCGCTGAGATCAAGGCCCGGCTCCCGCGACAGGGTCCGCGAACCGACAGGCTCTCCGTCGCTGACGTAACGGCGTATCAGCAACTTCAGCAGGAGGTGGGCCCGGTCATTGAGTTCCAGATGCTGCAGATTTTCTACGGATTCTGTCACGCTCTTGCCGTCGGGAAATGATTGTAAAATGATAGGCGACTCAACTTTGTCTTTGCAGGGCAATCATACCACCGGAGTTTCCCTGCGCAATCAACACGACCGGATAGCCCGCTGGGGCGGGCGCAGCCGCTGGGCGCTGGAAAACACATGATTTTCAGATCAATAGGCTTGTTTGGGCGGTATCAGGATGCAGCGGTCAAGGCGACGCTGAGCGAGGTCCGTAGCCACCTCGAGCAGCGCGGCCGATCCGTTTTTCTCGGAGATACCACGCACCAGGAGATCAAAGGTCTGCGCATCGGGGATACCGGCAAGGCCCTTGCCGAAACGGTGGACCTGGGCATCGTGGTGGGGGGCGACGGCACCATGCTCCATGTGGCGAACGCATTGGCGCGGGTCGGCCTGCCGGTTATCGGGATCAACATGGGCCGGCTGGGCTTTTTAACCGATATTCCCGCCGATACCTTCCGGGAAGATCTTGATGCAATGCTGGACGGTCAATACGAGATCGAAGAGCGCATGATGCTCAAGGCCGGCCTAGTCCGGGCGGGAGAGGTTCACGACGAGCGTCTTGCCCTTAACGATGTTGTCCTTTCCAAGGGAGCGACAGGCAAGATGATCGAGTTTGATACCCGGGTCAACGGCGAAGCCATCGGCCGCGTGCGCGGCGACGGCGTGATTGTTGCCACACCCACGGGGTCGACCGCCTACGCACTGTCCGCCGGGGGGCCGATCCTGCACCCCCTCCTGCCGGCGATCGTGCTGACCCCGATCTGTCCTCACACCCTGGGACAGCGGCCGATCGTGCTGGACGGGCATTCCGCGGTCGAGATTGAATTCGTCGGGTCCGATAACGAACAGGGCCATACCTTTGTCGACGGTCTGGATTTTGCAGTTGCCGACCCCGGGGATACACTCAGGATCACCCGGGCTGAACTGTCGGCACGACTGGTAAGGATAAAGGGCCACAGCCATTACGAAGCATTGCATTCCAAACTGGGCTGGGGTTGATCTGGCAGGCCGCTATGATCAACTGGATCGATGTCCGTGATTTCGTTGTCATCAAACATGTGCAGATCAGCTTCGAGCCGGGTTTTACTGTAATCACCGGGGAAACCGGCGCTGGCAAATCCGTTCTGGTCGATGCGCTGGCGATTCTGCTGGGGGGACGGGCATCAGCCGACCTGGTTCGCAGCGGGGCCGAACACACCGAAGTCCAGGCCGATTTCGATATCAGCAATCTTGCCGCAGCAAAACAGTGGCTTGCTCACATGGAACTCGACGGTGAGGCTGATGAATGCACACTCCGAAGAACGGTCTATCCTGAAAAAGCCTCACGCGGATTCATCAACGGCCGGCCGGTACCGATACAGTCGCTGCGCGAACTGGGTGCGCTGCTCACGGACATTCATGGCCAGCACGAGCATCATCTGCTGCTGCGGCGCGATGTGCAGCGGATGGTGCTGGACAGCAGCGCCGGGATTGCCGAAGACGTCCAGGTGCTGGCAGGTGCTGCTGCCGAGGTAGTGCAGCTTGCGGCCGAGTTGTCCCAGGCGCAGTCCGGGATGGACGCACGTCGCGAGCACCAAGCGCTGCTCCGTCACCAGGTTGAGGAACTGACCGCCCTGGCGCCCGACCCGGACGAGTTCCAGCAGATCGGCGAAAAGCATGCGCGCCTTTCGCACACCCGCGAACTCGCACAAGGCGCCTGGCAACTGCTGCAGGTGCTCGATCAGGCCGAAGATGTCTCAGCATCGGTTGTACTGACCCGCGCGGCCAACCGGCTGGGCGAGCTCGCATCCTACGATACGCGCCTTGGCGCACTGGCAGACCAGGTCCAGAGTATCAGCACCCAGCTGGCCGATACGGTCGCGGAACTCCAGCGGTTCTGCGACGACTATGCGCTGGACCCCGATGAACTCGAGAGAATCGATCAGCGCCTGCGCGCGCTGCACGATGCGGGCCGTAAATACCGGATCACACCGGACGCGCTGAAGCCGCTGCTGGAAGATCTGGAGCATGATCTTGCCCGACTCGATGCCACAGCACACGAGCCGAAAGTGCTGGAGCAGCGGCTGCAGGAAGCACGGCAAGACTACGACCGGCGGGCGGGCGCTATTTCCGAGGCACGGAGCACCGCGGCCGAAACGCTGGCCGAGGCGGTCAATGCCCAACTGCCGTCCCTTGGATTGGAGACTGCTGTGTTCCGGGTGACACTGCGCCAGGAGAGTGCCGGCCTACGCAGCCCCCACGGCCTTGAGAATGTGTATTTCGAACTTCAATCGGCGCCCGACCTTGCTTTCGCACCGCTTGAGCGTGCCGCATCCGGGGGTGAGCTGTCGCGGGTCAGTCTTGCCGTGCAACTCACCGCGACCGCTGAGGGGCGAACGCCCTCGTGCATCTACGATGAAGTGGATGTCGGCATTGGCGGCAAAGTCGCCGAGATCGTCGGGCAGAAACTCAAATCACTCGCGCAGGCCCGCCAGGTGCTGTGCATCACCCACCTGCCCCAGGTGGCCGCGCAGGGTCATCATCATCTTCGAGTGACCCGCTTATCCGGAGATGAGACGCAGGTAGAATTGGAGGCTCTGGATGCGGCCGGCCGCTCCGAAGAACTGGCACGAATGCTGGGCGGCGTGGAGATTACCGCCAAGACCCGGGCGCATGCCGAGGAACTGCTCTCCCGGGCCCTGATATGACAGCGCTGATCCGTCCTGCCACCATGGCCGATGTACCGGCTATCTACCAACTGCTTTGCGACTACGCCGACGACGGACGCCTGCTGGCACGCTCCGTTGACGAAATCAGCGAGCGCCTGCGCGGATTCGTGGTTGCAGAAGACCACGGCGGGGTCCGCGGCTGCGGATCCCTTGAAATCTTTTCCCAGGAACTGGGCGAGGTCCGCAGTCTGGCCGTACATCCGGCCGATCATGGCCACGGCCTCGGCCAGCGGATGGTTGATGAGATCGAACAGATGGCGCAGCAGCTTGGGCTCATCCGCATCATTGCGCTCACCTATGTGCCAGGCTTCTTTCGGAAACTGGGCTACCATATTATCCCCATGGAAAGTCTCCCGGAGAAGGTGTTCGGCGTGTGTGTCACCTGCCCGAAGTTCGACCATTGCGATGAAATTGCGATGCAAAAAGCATTGCAGGCTACCTAGCTGCACCGCAGGCCCTTTTCATCCGTTATGATTCTACCGATGAAAGTCTCAGGTTTTTCTTTATCGAAAGCCGCGCTCGGTCTGCTCATTGGCGCGTCGCTGCTGGCCTCGGGCGGCTGTTTCCGTACCTACCGGGTGGAGATCCAGCAGGGCAACGTCATCAGCGCGGAGCAGATCGAGAAGATCACCCCCGGCATGCCGCGGAATGAAGTCCGGTTTATTCTGGGTACCCCACTCATTGAAGACCCGTTTCACGCTGCGCGCTGGGATTACTACTACAGCCTTGATCCATCCAAAGGAGAACCTGTCACCAAATACCGCCTGAGCGTGTGGTTCGAAAACGATCAGGTGGTGCGCAAGGTGGTTGAGGGTGCCGGACTGCCTGGCGCCATTGAGCCGGATCTTGAGGAAGACAGCCCCGGCTTCTTCTCGCGGCTGTGGGACAAGGTCACGCCTTCAGACGATTGACCTTTTTTCTCCTTGCGCGCAGCCGGCGCGCCTCTGTCGGACTCAACTGCAGCGGCCGGTAAATCTCAACCCGGTCCCCGTCCGTGACCTCGGCATCCAGTTCGACCCGGCGGGAGAATATTCCGACCGGTGCGGTTTCAAGATCGATCTCTGAAAACGCCTGCAGCACACCTGAGGCAAGCAATGCGTCGCGCACAGTTGACCCGCGGGCGATGGTCACGGCCTGGCAGAACTGACGCTGCGGCAATGCGTAGACGACTGTGATCTCAAGCAAAGGCGCGCTCTCCATAAAGCTCCTTTGCCCGTGCGACAAACGCATCGACCAGCTCCGTACAGATTCGGCTGAACACCGGGCCTAACACGCGGTCACCCAATTTCCCCGCAAGGGAAAAACGAACCTGCAGTTCCACCTCGCAAGCTGCCTCATCAAGCGGTCGAAATCGCCAGTCTCCTTCAAGGGAGTGAAATGCCCGCCCCGCGAGCAGCCGCATCTCGATGGACCGGCCTGCGACCATACGGTTCCGGGTGGTAAATGAGGTCTGCCACCCGTGGTAGGCAATCCCCACGCGCGCCATGGCCTCGTCAGCACAACGTTCGAGTACCTCCGATTCGCTACACCACGGAAGAAACCGGCAGTAACTGTCGACATCGTCGGCCACCGCGTACATTTCTGAAGCGCTGTAGGGAACAATGATGGAGCGGGTGACGTCGGGCAAAAGCGTGCTTATCGGGACGCAGGCGGTTGCATTATAGGTGCCCCGGCCAAGGGGCCGCCGGCAGCGTCGATTTGCCGCTTGCATTTGATATAAAGATATGTTTATATCTTGATATGGAAATCCAAAGGCTACCGGATCTCGTTGAGCTGCTGCGGGCGCTGGCCGAGCCAACCCGACTGCGGATCGTCGAGATTCTGAAAGTCGGCGAACTGACAGTCACCGAACTCTGTCAGGTCCTCGCCATGAGCCAGCCCCGGATCAGCCGGCATCTTCGTATTCTGGCGGAGGCGGGACTCCTGACCCGCCATGTCGAAGGCAGCTGGGTTTTCTACCGCCACGCCACGGGTGGACGTGAACGTGCCTTTATCGAATCTGTTCTTGCCCTTTATCCGGATAATGACCTGCAGCGGGCGCGCGACCGGCAGAATTTCCGGCGGCTTCAGCAGCAAAGCGTCAGAAAAGCACGGAGTTACTTCCGCCGCGTGGCACGCTCGTGGGATTCGATTCAGCGGCTTTACGTGCCCGAAGAAGAGGTCGAGCAGGCGATCCGCCAGGCGCTTGGAGAACAGCAGGGATATCGACTGGTTGATATGGGTACCGGTACCGGCAGAATTCTCGAACTGCTGGCCGAAAATGCCGTCGAAGGCATCGGCGTTGATCAGAGCGCCGAGATGCTCGCAATCGCACGCGGCAAACTTCTGCAGCATCAATTTGGTCATTGCCGGCTGTTGAAACAGGACCTCACCGAAACCACACTACCGGATAAGTATGCGGATGTCGTAACCCTGCATCATGTCATGCATTATCTCGATGACCCGGGTGCCGCTATTGCAGAAGGTTCTCGTCTGCTGGCGCCCGGGGGCTTGCTGCTGATTGTCGACTTTGCGCCCCATGCAATTGAGGACCTTCGCCTCAAGCACTCACATCGAAGACTGGGCTATGAAGACAGTGAGGTGCAACGCTGGTGCACGCTGTCCGGCCTGACAAAATTCAGCGCTCAGCACCTGGTGTTGAATACCACTGAAAATGCGAGCACGTTAACGGCGGTTCTGTGGCGTGCGTACAAGAGCGGCCTCAAACGCTCCCGCCAGGAGGCTGCATGAGTACCCGGACCGATATCAGTCAGTCGCTGTCACAGGGAGCCAGCGAAACCGCCGAGCGCCTTGCCCGCAGGCCGAAACCGAAGGCGCTTCTCCTTCGCGATACGCCGCGGGTCTCGTTTGAACTTTTTCCCCCATCCACCCCGGAAGGCCAGACCGGTTTTTTCGATACCGCGGACCAGCTTGACGTTCTCGGAGGCACTTTCATGTCGGTCACCTACGGCGCAAGTGGAACCTCCCAAGCGAGGACCTTAAACGCTTTGCAGACGTTGACCTCGCGCTGCACCACCCCGATGGCCGGTCATCTTACGTGCGTCGGTGCAGCAAAAGAAGCGGTCATGGCAGTCGTTGAAGCCTACAGCACAGCCGGGGTCGGCCAGGTGATTGCGCTGCGCGGGGATCCTCCCCGGGGGCGCAGCACCTTTCAGCCTCACCCCAGGGGGTTTTCATCGGCTTCCGAACTCGTCAGCGCGATCAGCCACAGGGGCGGTTTCGATATCGGGGTGGCAGCCTACCCCGAAGTACACCCCGAGGCGCATTCGGGCAAAGACGATCTCGATAACCTGAAGCGCAAGATTGATGCCGGTGCCCGCTATGCCATTACCCAGTTTTTCTTTGAGGCGGATACCTTCCTTCGATTTCGTGATCGGGCAGTTGCGGCGGGGATACATGCCCCCATCATTCCGGGCATCCTCCCGGTGGTAAACCTCAAGCGCACCATCACCATGGCAAGAACCTGCGGCACCCATGTGCCGGCCTGGGTGGCATCACTGTTTGACGGGCTGGATGAAGCCCCGCGGGTCCGGACGCTGGTATCTGCCACGATCGCCGCGGAACTCTGCACCCGGCTGCGGGATCAGGGCGTAGATCGATTTCACTTCTACACCCTGAACCGGTCAGAACTCGCGTGGGCGGTCTGCCGTATGCTGGGACTGCGCGCGGTTGAGCGAGCCCAGCCTTGCCGTTCTGCCGCCGCATCCCACGCCTAGCCCCGCCAGGATCCCCGACTCCGCTATAGTTCAGGTATTGATCGGTATCGCGGCTCGAGACGTCCATGGCAAAACGTGCTCCCAAGACCGATGCCAGCATCGCCCGCAACAAAAAGGCGTGGCATGACTATTTCATCGAGGAAGAATTCGAGGCCGGTCTGGCGCTTGAGGGGTGGGAAGTCAAGAGCCTGCGGGAGGGTCGCGCACAGCTCAAGGAAAGTTACGTGATCATCCGTGCAGGTGAACTATTTCTTTTTGGCGCACATTTCTCGCCGCTGCCAGCCGCATCAAGTCACATCTCGCCCGACCCGACCCGCAGCCGTAAACTCCTCCTGCATACCAACGAGATCAGCAAACTCATTGGCGCCGTGGAGCGAAAGGGCTACACGCTGGTCCCGCTGTCACTCTACTGGAAGAAGGGCCGGGCCAAACTCAGGATTGCACTCGCCAAGGGAAAGAAACAGCACGACAAACGGGCGAGTATCCGCCAACGCGAGTGGGATCGCGATCAGCACCGCCTGATGAAGCTGAACCGCTGATCAGGATCTCTTTATCTGACTGATTTTCCGGGGAAAGTGTGCCCCGGTTACGATATAATTGGCGGTCGGCATTTGTGAATGAAGAAACAGGGGGCGACCTGGTTTCGACGTGGATTACAAAGCCATCGGAGCATGTCGAGGTGCAGATCTCCTCGTAAATCCAACTGCAAACTATTAGTTGCCAACGACGACAACTACGCCCTGGCGGCTTAAGCCCTGCCAGTCTCTCCCCCGGCTCGCCCATGGGCTGGGATAAGAGGGATCAAATCACATGGGCTCGCGTGATGGGGTGCCCGTGACCCGCCACGCCAAACTTAAGCGGGCTCGCCGGCCGTGACCCTGTCTGTCGGGGCACGTACGGTCAAAACATTGACAGACTAAACATGTAGCTGCCGGTGTGTGGCGGATTTACGGACGCGGGTTCGATTCCCGCCGCCTCCA
>DCXP01000093.1:6132-31982 GCA_002327725.1 Proteobacteria bacterium UBA2133 | reverse complement strand
TTCCCGCCGCCTCCACCAATTTCTCGATTACTCTCGGTTCAATAAATAAGGCCAACTGCGCGATTGCAAGACAGAGCGTAAATTGGCAAATAATCGCTATCGGGAGCAGAAGATTACAGTTTCTTTCGCGCACGCAGAAGTGTCGGTCGGTGTTCTCCACTATCGAGGACGACGATCATTTTGTCCCACACATCGATTTCCCGGATCAAAAACTCTTCGCCAACCTGGCTAAGCAGTTCGTCATATAACGGACCCGCCAGATTGTCGCGTTCTACCCGGGCCTGGGTTCGGTACCACGCGTTTCGCTCTTCGAACTGAATATCAACAAACCCCGCCGCCTCAAAGGCCTTCTGATAAACCTCTGCCGAGGCCAACCCGAAATCCAGTCCTTCCGCGTCGATATATGCCTGCATCTGGGGTGAAGGCTCGCCTTCGTAACCGCACAACCAGTCGCTGGCGAGAAACCAGCCGCCGGGAGACAGCAGCTGGTAGACATCTTTTGCCAGAGCGAACTTGTCGGCAATATGAATAATGGAGTCCTTGCTGAAGACGATATCGAAGCTCCCCGGCTCAAAAGGCAGGGGACCGGATTCAACCTGCTGAAATTTGCAAATGGCCGATACCTTGTTTTTCTCGGCAAGCTCTGTTGCCAGGACCACCAGATTCTCTTCGATATCGATGCCGGTTATGCTGCTCGGTTGCCTGGTGAGGGCGATATGAACTGCCGCACCACCAATCCCACAGCCGATATCGAGCACTCTGGCCTCGCTCAGGTCCTTGTTGCCCAGCACCCGGTCAACTTCGCCCGTACCGCCGGGTGACATAAAGCCCTCGCCCCATACTGCTTCCAGCAGAGAGATCATACTCTCGTCATATTCGAGTTCTTCTGTCGCACCCATAGTTATCTCCTCGTTTGAATTTTCTGTGCGCGCTAACCTATCGGGAACTTTGTCAGCATACAAAACGCGACGCCTGGAAACCCCTTAATTCAAGGGCCGTTAGATCAGCAAAGCGGACTTTCGCAGTTAATGCTGGAGTTGGTACCGGGTTCTATTGAACGGCACCCCATCAGGATCGATTTCGGTATCGAACTCACGCGCATAACGGTGACCCTCATAGACAGCTGCTGCAATGATTGATGGACCGAAGCAGTCACCGATGCGCCGCACCGGTATTTTTCCTTTCAACGCTTCAAAAAGTTCATCTCGCGGTAGTCGTGCCGTCACCGAAACCACGCTGCCTTCATGATCGCTTACCTCACCGGTCAATGTATTGGTCAACCGCAACCCTCCTGCTGCCACTTCGGTCAACTGATGGCGTGCGAGAATTTGAATGCCTGCGTTCAACAAGCGCTTTTCAATGTGTCCTTGTTCCAAGGTGTACTCGGTCCAACTCGCAACACACATACCCTGTGTCGCCAGCGTCACACGGTAACCCTCACTGGCAAGCAGCTCCGCAATCACGCTGGCCATATAGTAATGATCATCATCGTATACGGTGACCGCACTGCCGGGCGTAGCGGGACGTTTGCCATCCATGATGTCGTCCGGTGTCAGAGCTTTGCAGCCCGGCACGGGAAACCTGATGCTTCTGCCAACCCCGTCATTGCGCCATAGCGCGCCGGTCGCCAACGCAACCTGGTCTGCACCGAATTCCTGAATCTGCTCGGCATCCATTTCACTTTCGAGATAAATCTCGACGGTGGGCATGCGCTGGATCTGACCCAGACGATAATCGCGCACTCTCGCCCATTCATTCAGGCCGGGTAACCGGCTTTCACGTGTAACCCGGCCGCCCGCCTCCGCCCTGGCTTCAGCCAGCGTTACCTGATAGCCACGTTTACCCAATCCGAGCGCGGCTTCGAGGCCGGCCGGGCCCGCGCCGACGATGAGAACGGTCGAATCTGATTCTTTGCGTGCAATCTTTTCCGGATGCCATCCTTTGCGCCACTCCTCCCCCATGGTGGGATTTTGCGTGCACCGGCTCGGCGCCGAAAGATTATTCCAGGCGGCACATACATTACATCCAATACACTCGCGGATATCTTCCGGCCGACCCTGTTTGATCTTATTGGGCAGGAAGGGGTCAGCGATGGATGGACGTGCCGCACCAATGATATCCACCAGACCGCGGCGAATAGCTGACACCATGGTATCGGGAGAGGTGTAACGGCCGACTGCAGAAACGGGTTTACTGGTTACCGATTTGACGAAGGAGATGTATTCTTCCTGATAACCTTCCCGCGCAAAGCGCGAGCTCATCGAATCGTTTTCCCAGTCACTGACGTTGACATCCCACATGTCGGGCAATTCGGCGAGCATTTCGATCGCTTCCTTACCCTCGCCAGCCGATTCCAGCCCGCCCTTACCCATCATTTCATCAACCGCAAAACGCGCCACCACCGCCATGGTGTCGCCGACCGCGGCTTTTGTCTCCTCGATCAGTTCGCGGTAGAGGCGCAATCGATTCTCCAGAGACCCGCCGTATTCATCGCTGCGCTGGTTGCTTTGCCGGGAAAGGAAATGGCTGGGCACAGTACCATTGTGTCCGGCATAAACCACGACCATATCGAAACCGGCCTGGCGTGCTCGAAGGACGGCCTTGCGATGCCAACGGCGATAGTCGCGAATATCGTCCCGGCTCATCGCGCGCGCCTGTATCGGGTGCTGATGCCATGTGACCGGCCGATGTTCAGGGCCGATAGGAACTTCGCGAGAGTAGAGACAGCCGCTGTCCTCGCCGTTATGCACGAGTTCGATCCCGGCAAGAGCACCGTGCTCATGCACGGCATCCACCATCGCCGTGAGATAGGGCAGGTCGCCATCATCCCACATACTGGTTTCGGTAAAAGGCTGCACGTCCCCGGTTGGGTGGAAGTCACATTGTTCTGTGGTGACGATTCCCCAGCCGCCTTCCGCCTTCATGCCGCGCATGGCTATCATGCTGTCGGGGAACATGCGTCCCATGCCGTTGCAGTGAGGAACCTGGTAGAACCTGTTTGGCGCCGTAACCGGGCCAATTTTCACAGGTTCGAACAGGATGCCGTAGCGGGGGTCGTGCTGGTTGCTCATGGCGGCATTGGGTTAGGATTCCGGCTGATCGGCGCCCCAAGACGCATAAGCCTTTGTGAGCCCAAGGCTCTCATCGCATCGGGTACGGGGCAACCCGTCATCAAACTTTACCCACGAAAGCTGCCCCTCCACGCCGAAGTGCCAGTCGGGCGACCTTATCTCGGGCTCGTCCAAAGAGCCCACGGATATCCAGACCGTCCCGGGGTTTGCCGTTGGAGGATCCTCAATCGAAACCAGATAACGAAATGCCAGCGGACTGCCGCAGCCCGGGCAGAAACCGCGCTCCATAATGGAAGAGGACTCGTACCAGACCGGCTGGCTGCGGGTAAATCTCAGATCGGTCAGCGCGAACGCGACGCTGGAATGAAAAGGACTGCCCGACCATCTCTGACAATTGCGGCAATGGCATGTCCCCATATCGAGTGGAGGTCCACTCAACTCGTAGCGCACACGCCCGCAGAGACAACCCCCGGTAATCACGGGTTCAGCCATTGGAGAGCTCGCGTATCCTGATGCTGGTGCACTGGACCACAGTTAAAGCCGAGGATCAGCGGTAAACGTCCGGCACCTGGTCCGGAGCATCGAAGGTGACTTCGAGGTCTCTCAGCAGCCCGTCGGTTATGCTGTAGATCCAGCCATGCACCTGTAAGAGCTGGCCCCGCCCCCAGGCGTCCTGCACCGTGCTGGTGTGGCAGACATTATTGACCTGCTCGATCACGTTCATCTCGCAGAGACGGTTGACCCGGGTTTCGTGATCGGTACAGTCAGAAAACTTCGACCGATTTCGATGGTACAGATCTTTGATGTGCAGCAGCCAGTTGTCGATCAGACCACTGGGACGTTCGCTGATCGCTGTCTCCACACCGCCGCAGCCGTAGTGTCCACAGACAATAATGTGGTTGACCTTGAGCACCTCCACTGCATACTGAATGACCGAGAGGCAGTTGAGGTCGGTATGGATCACCAGATTGGCGACGTTGCGATGCACAAAAATTTCACCGGGCAGCAGGCCCGCAATCTGGTTGGAAGGAACCCGGCTGTCTGAGCATCCAATCCACAGATATTCAGGACTCTGCTGATGCGAGAGTTTCTCAAAGAACTCGGGATCATCTTCCGTGATCTTCGCTGCCCAGCGACGGTTGTTTTCAAAGAGCTCTTTCATAGGTCTCGATTTTATCGCCGTTTTCCGGGACTGGCTTAAGTTCGCATGAGATGCCGTCTCAGCTGGATTCTCACGCGAATCCCATAATCCTATGGGCGACAAGGCCTCGCGTTTGGGTAATTCCCTAGTGTAGATTGGGTATTCGCGTTGTGACGCTTTTGGCAGATGGAGAAACACCATGGCAACTCAAACAATCAATACCCATACCTTCGACCGCATCAGCCGGGGATACGAGGCAGTTGCCTCGCGTTCACACTCGCTGCATGCGGACTGCTACCAGGACCCGGATTTTCTTGATCTTGAGCGCCAGCAGATATTCCACAAGACCTGGCAGTTTCTGTGTCATGAGGAAAAGCTCGCGAAGGCGGGCAGTTATGTTGCAACCCAGATCGAGGGACAAAGCATATTCGCCTGTAGAGACAAAGACGGCGAACTGCGGGCCTTTTATAACGTCTGCAAGCATCGCGGCCATGAACTGCTGCAGGGCAGCGGTCAGGCAAAAGCCATCTCCTGCCCCTACCACGCCTGGGTCTATGGCCTGGATGGCCGCCTAAGCAGTGCCCGACGCTCAGAACTGATCGAAAACTTCAGCACCGATGAGGCCTGCCTCGACCCCGTGCGTGTCGAGGTCTTCTGCCATCTGGTGTTTATCAACCTCGACCCGGACGCACCCGCGCTGGCCGAGCAGAGCGGGTCGCTGTCAGACGAGATCATGTCCTACGCCCCTGATCTTGCCAGCCTGACCTATGCCCATACCCTGACCTACCGGATCAAGGCCAACTGGAAAGCAGTGGTTGATAATTTTCTTGAGTGCTACCACTGTCCGGTCGCCCACCGGGATTTCTGTACGCTGGTGGAGATGGACAGCTACAGGGTCAAAACCCATGGCATCTACTCGAGCCATATGGCCAAAGCGGGGCGCACTGACAACAAAGCCTATGGTGTCGACAGCGCCAGCGTCACCGACCACGCCGTCTGGTACCTGTGGCCGAATACCACACTGATGCGCTATCCGGGACGCGGTAACTTCATGGTCTGGCGCTTTTATCCCGATGGGCCGGGGCAGACTTACGAGGTATTCGACTTCTTCTTAGAAACCGACACCCCCAACGAGTCCGAGGTTGAGGCCATCCGGTTTATCGACGAGGTGCTGCAGTCCGAGGACATCGCTCTTGTGGAAAGCGTTCAGCGGGGCATGCAGACACCGGCATTTAACCAGGGCCGTTACCTGGTCGATCCGGACGGCAGTGGCATGAGTGAGCACGCCGTGCACCATTTTCACGGCCTGGTGCTGGATGCCTACCGCGAGGCGGTGCAGCCGTGAGCGCGGTGCCCCCGGATTACCTCAAGGGCCGGGTTGCCCTGGTGACGGGCGGCTGCGGCGGGATTGGCCGCGCCATCTGTCAGCGCTTTCATGCCGAGGGAGCTACGGTCTACGCGACCGACATCGCGTCTTTTGCTTTCGACGAGCCCGGAATTCACGTCCTGCACCAGGACGTCGGCTCCGAGGATGATGCCATAGTTGTCATGGCACGGGTGCAGGAGGATCATGGCCGGCTCGATATCCTGGTGAATGCCGCCGGGATCGAGATCGAAAAAACCATCGAGGACACCTCGCTCGAAGACTGGAACCGGAGTTTTTCCGTTAACGTCAACGGCACTTTCCTGACCAGCAAATACGCATTGCCGCTGATGCGCAAGGCCGGCGCAGGCTCGATCATCAACTTCGGATCCTACGACGGCTTCATTGCCGACCCTTCTCTTGCCGTCTACTGCGCTACCAAAGGGGCGGTGCATGCGCTGACCCGGGCCATGGCCTGCGATCATGGGCCCGAAGGCATCCGGGTCAACGCCGTGTGTCCCGGCTATGTCGATACCCCGATGCTGCAGAGTTTCTTCGGCGAATCGGGTGATATCGAATCCCTGAAGCAGGCCGTGCGCGATGTGCATCCCATCCGAAGCTACGGTCAGCCCGAAGATGTTGCCAACCTCGTGAACTGGCTGGCGGGCGACGAAGCGCGTTATGCTTCCGGGCAGTTGTGGATTATCGATGGCGGATTGTCTGCCCAGGCCCGGCAGATGCGTCTGTAGTTAATCCCGCTCTTTTTGAGGAACCCTGAACCATGCGCAAACCGGTCATCATCACCTGCGCCGCGACGGGCAGTATTCATACGCCCACCATGTCGCCGCATCTGCCGATCACACCGGCCGAGATTGCCGATGCCGCGATTGGTGCATCCGAGGCAGGTGCCGCCATTATCCACCTGCATGCCCGTCATCCCGAAAACGGGCGCCCGGACTACCGGCCCGAGACCTTCCTAGAATTTCTGCCTATCATCAGGGAGAACTGTAACGCGGTGATCAACATCTCAACCGGCGGCGGCATGGGGATGACCATTGAAGAACGTCTTGCCGCCGCGCTCACGGCAAGCCCGGAAATGGCGTCTCTCAACATGGGCTCGATGAATTTCGGCATTTTCCCGCTGGCAAACAAATACACCGAGTGGAAATATGACTGGGAGCGCGACTTCCTTGCGTCAACCAAAGACTTCATCTTTCCCAATACCTTCCAGACCATCGAATATGCGCTCAGAGAACTTGGCGACGGGCACGGTACCCGCTTTGAGTTTGAGTGCTATGACCTCGGCCATCTTTACAACCTCGCCCATGTGGTTGATGCAGGCCTGGTCAGGCCGCCCTTTTTTATCCAGTTGATCTTCGGCATTCTGGGCGGCGCCGGGGCGGACCCGGACAACCTCACCCATATGTACAACACCGCGGTCAAACTCTTTGGCGATGACTTCGAGTGGTCGGTGCTGGCAGCCGGTCGTCACCAGATGCCTTTTGCCACCCAGGCGAGTCTGCGCGGCGGCAACGTCCGGGTCGGCCTTGAGGACAGCCTCTACATCGGCAAGGGGGAACTCGCGACTTCGAACGCGCAGCAGGTTGAGAAGATCCGTGGGATCATTGAATCGCTCGGCATGACGGTTGCCGCCCCCGATGAAGCCCGCCAGCGCCTTGCACTCAAAGGCGACAACGGGGTGAAGTTTTAAAGCCGTGATACCCAGGACAAAAATCAACCGAGCGCCGCCGCCTCATCGCGGTGGCTCACATCTTTGGGCGGTGCAGCCATGAACCGGCTCGACGGTCAGGCCGCACTTGTCACGGGCGGACGCCAGGGCATCGGGCGCGCCATCGTGGATGCCTTCATCGCCGAGGGCGCAGATGTGACAACCTGTGGGCGCGGCGGGCGGCCGCAGAATCTGCCGCCAACAATCGGCTGGCGCCAGGCCGACATGGCCTCGGCGGATGATATCGAGGATCTGCGCCGTGAGATGCTGGAGCGCTTTGGCGGCTTGGACATCCTGGTCAACAACGCCGGCATCCAGATAGAAAAGACCATCCTAGATACCAGTGACGAGGACTGGGATACCCTGATGGGGGTCAATGCCAAGGGCGTATTCATGGCCTGCCGGGCCATGATTCCGATCATGAAGCGTGGTGGGGTCATCATCAACATCGGCTCGATCTCGGGTAAGGTCGCGGATCCGGGTCTTGCGCTTTATAACGCCTCCAAGGCCTTCGTTCACGGACTGACCCGATCCATCGCGGTGGATCACGGGCCAAAGATCCGCTGCAACGCCATCTGCCCGGGATGGATCATGACCGGCATGACCGACGCGGCGTTCGCAGTTGCCGACGATCCTGCCGCCGCCAAAACGGATGCACTGGCACGCCACCCGGCAGGACGCTTCGGTCAGGCCGAGGACATCGCCGCCATGGCCGTTTGGCTGGCGTCAGACGACGCGGCGTTCGCAACCGGGCAGTGCTTTGTTGTGGATGGCGGGATGACCTCTGCCTCACCCTTGAATCCGGGGCTTTTCTGATTTTTCCGTAAACACGCCGCCGCTATGTCCACAAGTCCCCCCAATATTCTGCTGATCATGGCGGACCAGCTCGCGCCGCAGTTTCTGCCGTGCTACGGCCATCCGCTGGTGCAGGCCCCGGCGCTGCAGCGTCTTGCTGAAGAAGGCGTGGTCTTTGATGCCGCTTATACCAACTCCCCTTTGTGTGCGCCATCACGCTTTGTCATGATGAGCGCGCGGCTGCCCAGCAGGATCAGCGCCTGGGACAACGCGGCTGAGTTCCCGGCCGAGATCCCAACCTTTGCGCACTACCTGGAGCATCTCGGTTACCGGACCTGCCTCTCCGGCAAAATGCATTTCGTCGGGCCTGATCAGCTGCACGGTTTCGGTGAGCGCCTGACCACCGATGTCTACCCGGCGGATTTCACCTGGCACCCCGAGTGGGATCATCCCGACAAACGCCTCGACTGGTTCCACAACATGGAAGTGGTCACCCAGGCCGGGCCTTGTATTCGGTCCATGTATCTTGATTACGACGACGAGGCCGTCTTCAAGGCGAGGCGTTATCTTTTTGAACGTGCCCGCGAAAACACCGGCGAGCCGTTCATGCTGACGGTGTCGCTGATCCAGCCGCATGATCCTTACCTGTGTCGCCAGCGTGAATGGGATCTTTATGCCGACCGGGAGATTGATCTGCCGAGACTCTCGCCGGCCGAAGCCTGCGACCCCCACAGCACACGCCTGCGTCACGGCTATGGCGCCTCGGACATCGAACTGGATGACGACACGATCCGCAGCGCACGGCGCGCCTATTACGGCGCGATCAGCGATATTGACAACAAGGTTGCAGGCCTTCTGCAAACGCTGAAGGAAAGCGGTTTCGAGGACAATACCATCGTCATCTTCACCTCAGACCACGGCGACATGCTGGGTGAGCGCGGTATGTGGTTCAAGATGACTTTTCTGGAACACTCAGCCCGGGTGCCGCTGATCGTTCACGCGCCTTCACGCTTTACCCCCCGGCGTGTCGGTGCGGCGGTCTCACTGGCAGACCTCATGCCGACGCTGGTCGATATGGCGACCGACGGCGTCGGCATGGACTATGTCACACCCATCGAAGGACGCTCGCTGGTGCGCCACCTTGCAGGCGAGGCGGGTCATGATGAGGTGATCGGTGAATATTTTGCTGAGGGCACCGATACGCCGATCTTCATGATCCGCCGGGGCGCCATGAAAGCGATTTATTCTGATAAGGACCCGCTGCAGCTTTTCGATCTCGCGAGCGACCCGGATGAAACCCGAAACCTCGCGCAGGACCCGCGCCAGGCGAGCACCGCGCAGGCGATAACAGAGGAGATCAGCCGCCGGTATGACACCAGGGCGCTGACCGAAAAGGTCCTTGAGAGTCAGCGCCGGCGGGCCCTTTTAAAAACCGTGATGCGCCGCCAGTCACTCGCCTGGGATCACGAGCCTACGGGTCGTGCGAGCGAGTCTTATATCCGAAACTCCCTGCCGCTCTACGAGCTTGAAAAACGCGGCCGGTTTCCGCCGGTCTGACTGATCACGGGTACGGACTTCTGAGCACTTACGCCAATCTGCTGTCGCCGCTTGATATCGGACCGATCCAGGTCCGTAACCGGGTACTGGTCTCGGCGCACGTTCCGGGCTTTGCCGAGAACAACAAGCCCGGCGAGCAGTACGTCGCCTATCACCGTAACTATGCAAAGAACGGCGTCGGCCTTCAGATCACCGGCGGCACCCCGGTACACGAATCCGGGTTGCTGAGCGTTAACAAAGACAGCCTGTGGAACCTTAACGACGACATCATTCCCGGCTACCGGGCGCTCAGCGATGCGGTGCATCAGCAAGGCGGGCGCATTCTTGCCCAGCTTGCCCACAGCGGCGGCACTGTCCTGATCAGTCAACCCGGTCGGGAAAGCTGGTCGGCATCTGCGGTTCGCTCAGAAACCACCGGTAACATCGCCCACGAGATGACGCCCCGCGAGATTCGAGAGGTCATTGATGCCCATGCCCGCGCTGCCAAACGGGTTGCAGCAGGCGGCATGGACGGCGTTGAAATACTCGGCGCATTTGGGTTTTTGCCTCAGGCTTTTCTTTCGCCGCTGACCAACCGTCGCACCGATCATTACGGCGGCGATCTTGAAAACCGTATGCGCTTCCTGCTGGAACTGCTCGAGGCGGTAAAAGGCGCGCTAGGACCTGATTTTGTACTGGGCGCTCGCCTGCCGGGAGATGAATTTGAGCCCGGCGGCCTTGACCTTGCGCAGATGAAGGAGATCTGCCGCACGGTCAGCGCGAGCGGACTGGTTGACTACCTCAACATCATCGCCCATACCAATATCACGCATTTGGGCCGGGCACGCCACTGGGCACCCACACCCACACCCCATGGCGTCTTTGTGCACCTTGCTGCCGCGATCCGTGCAGTGGTGAATGTCCCTGTGTTCACGGTCGGCCGTATCGTGGACCCGGCGCACGCAGAGGATATCCTCGCCAGGGGTCAGGCCGACATGGTGGGCATGACCCGGGCCCATATCTGTGACCCCGAGATTCTTCCCAAGATTCAGGGCAAAGTGAAAAGCAAGGTGCGCATCTGCGCGGGCGCCAATGTCTGTATTGCCAACCGATACGCCGGAAAAGCGATCCGGTGCATCCAGAATGCAACGCTGTCGACGCCGGGGGCCGCGCTGTCCCCGGCAGAGCGCTCGAAGAGCGTTGCCGTGATCGGCGCGGGCCCCGCCGGGCTTGAGTGCGCCCGCATCTCGGCCGAGCGCGGGCACCGGGTAACCGTGTTTGACGCCGCAAACCGCCCCGGCGGGCAACTCGCACTCTGGGCCAATGCCCCTTCCACCAGGGAACTCGCCCGGGTGATTGACTGGCGCCTGGACGAACTTGAGCGCTTGAATGTGTCTATCATGCTTAACCGGTTGATGGAGCGCCAGGATATTCTGGACCTTGGCGCAGATGCGCTCGTGATTGCCACGGGGGCTTTGGATACCTGCAGGGACTTTGCCGGCACGGCCAGCATCCGGGTGATCTCGCCCCATGAACTGCTGGGCGGCATCCCGGTAACCGCGAGCCGGGCGCTTGTCCTCAATGAAGGCCGCGGCCAGGCGGGGCTTGCCGCGGCGGAAGTGCTTTTGCATCAGGGCATTACGGCCGAGATTGTTACATCGGATATTGCCGTGGCAGCTGATGTTGATCCCACCAACCGGTCAGCATGGTATGAGCGCCTCGGCCGAAAGGGCTGTATCTTTACCGGCGCACACATCGTGGATTCCGTTAATGAGCAAAGCGTGACTTTACGCAATGTCTTTGACGACAGGCTCAGCACCCGAGAGGGTATCGATCTCATCGTCGACTGGCCTGGGTGCCGGGCCAACGACGCGCTGATCAGCGGCTGGGACGAACACCCAATCGAAGTGGTGTCCGTTGGCGACTGTCGTGCGCCGCGCACCGTCGAAGTCGCGATCAGCGAGGCGGCTGCTGCCGCAAAGGCACTCTAGGGCCGGATCACCGGTTGCCGTTATCTTCTCGCGGGTGCTTCAGTTGTCGCCGGTGATTGTCATCAGCTGGCCTGGCCTGTAGGGCGGATCAGGACATCGTGCACCTGCACATGGGTCGGCTGGCCAAGCACATAGCGCACGGCATCGACGATATCTTCACTTTGCAGGCACTTGAACGCGCCGTAGGTTTTTTCTGCAGCGTCTTCGCTGCCGCCGTAATGCGCGGCAAAACCGGTCTCTACCAGCCCCGGACTGATCTCACAGATTCGAACGGGCCGGTTTGCCGCATGCAGTTCCTGGCGGAATGATTCGGTCAGGGCGCGTACCGCGAACTTGGTCGCGCAGTACATGCCGTTGGATCCCGCCGGCACCCGCTGACCGCTCATCGAGCCGATATTGATGACCTGCCCTTCTTCGCCATGCCCACCCATCTGCGAAAGCGCCTGCTGCGTGCAGATACCAAGGGCCAGTACATTGACATCGAGCATCTGCCGCCACTCGCCCGGATTCTGCGTTGAAAGCTCCCCTTCAAACCCAAGACCCGCGTTGTTGACCAGCACATGAACGCCCTGCCAATGGCTCTTGACAGCATCGAAGAAGCCCCCAATCTCGCTTTCTACGCGAAGGTCGGCGGCCTTTGCCATAAACGCATCAGGCACGCCCGCCTCAAAGCCCAGATTTTCGATAAGCTCGAGGCGCCGCGCGCAAACCGCCACGCGCATGCCGGCTTTCAGAAGATCCAGCGCAACAGCCCGGCCGATGCCGCTCGATGCGCCCGTGACGACGGCGACCCGCCCACGCCATCGGTCCATCATGCTCCGACCCTGATCCATGCTCATGGTGACTCCAGAAAATGACGAACGCCAATTTAAACACAGCCCGCACCCTTCGATAACAGCGAACTTTGAACCTTAGAAGTGGTCTTTGCCCGGATGGGCTTTAAAGTTAGACTAGATTCATGGAAAAAGAGCTCGCCACCCACTGGAAAGCCCTGATCGACGTTGCCACGGGCTACGGCCTTGAACTCGTTGCGGCACTTGTCATTCTGGTCTTCGGCTGGTGGCTGGCCGGCCGGGTGCAAAAACTCATCCTGCGCGCGCTCGAGCGCCTGCCGCGCATAGATGCCACTCTCAAGCCCTTTCTTTCATCGCTCGCACGCTACGCCATTATTGCGGTCACGCTGGTGGCGGTGCTGGCACGCCTTGGCGTTCAGACCACATCGATCATCGCGGTCCTGGGTGCGGCAGGTCTTGCCATTGGCCTTGCCCTGCAGGGCACCCTGCAGAACATCGCCGCCGGCATCATGCTGCTGCTTTTGCGGCCCTTCAAGGCGGGGGACTACATCGACGCCGGCGGTATTTCGGGCACGGTGGACGAAATCGGACTTTTCACCACCGACATGACGACCTTTGACGGCGTCTATCGCTCGGTGCCCAACGCCGCGCTGTGGAATACATCAATACTCAACTACAGCCGCCTGCCGACAAGGCGCATGGATGTGCCTGTGGGGATCGCCTACGAGGACGATGTCGAGCGCGCCATGGCATTACTGCTTGACCACCTAAAGCAGGACAGCCGAATCCTAAGCGATCCCCCGCCCCAGGTGCTGGTTACGAATCTCGGGGAATCGTCAGTCGATCTCAGCCTGCGCTGCTGGGCCGAGCGGGCCGATTTCTGGGCGCTGAAGTTTGAATTGAATAAAAACGCCAAACTCTGGCTCGATGCCGCAGGAATCTCCATCCCCTTCCCCCAGCGCGATGTTCACCTGATATCGACATCAGACAACGACGCTTCCAGCCCAGCCGACCGCGAACGCTAAGCCCACCTGAGCGCGTCGAGGTCTGACGCCTTAAGAACTTCGCCAAGGCGGGTTCTGGCGAAGTTCAGATCCAGTCGAGGATGACCTTGCCGGATGCACCCGAGGCCATGGTGTCAAAACCACGCTGAAAGTCATCAATGGCAAAGCGGTGGGTAACGATCGGCGCGAGATCAAGGCCCGACTGCAGCAGGCTGGCCATCTTATACCAGGTCTCAAACATCTCGCGGCCGTAGATACCTTTGATCACCAGCCCTTTAAAGATCACATCTGACCAGGGGATGCTCATGTCTGTGGGGGGGATGCCCAACATGGCGATTTTCCCGCCATGATTCATGCAGCGCAGCATGTCGCGAAAGGCATCCGGGACGCCGGACATCTCGAGGCCGACATCAAAGCCCTCGGTCATGCCGAGCTCCGTCATCACTGCATCGAGCGGCTCGTTCTGTACGTTGACCGTCCGGGTGGCGCCCATCCTGCCGGCGAGTTCGAGGCGATACCCGTTGATGTCTGTGATCACGACATGGCGGGCACCCACGTGGCGCGCTACTGCTGCCGCCATGATCCCGATCGGTCCGGCGCCGGTGATCAGTACATCTTCGCCGACCAGGTCGAATGACAATGCCGTATGGACGGCGTTGCCGAAAGGATCGAACACAGCTGCGAGATCGCTGGAGATCGACTCGGGCAACTTAAAGGCGTTGTAGGCGGGAATGACCAGATACTCCGCAAAACATCCCGCGCGGTTCACGCCCACCCCGACTGTATTGCGGCACAGGTGCCGTCGGCCGGCCCGGCAGTTACGGCAATGGCCGCAGGTGATATGCCCCTCGCCCGAAACCCGGTCTCCCACACTGAAACCGCGCACCTCCTGGCCCATCCCGACGACCTCACCGACATATTCATGGCCCACCACCATGGGGACCGGGATCGTCGCCTGCGACCATTCATCCCAGTGGTAGATGTGCATATCCGTACCGCAGATGGCGGTCTTGTGAATCCGGATTAAAAGGTCGTTATGGCCCGGAGCGGGCTGATCAACCTCAGTCATCCAGATTCCGGGCTCGGGATACAGTTTGGAAAGGGCTTTCATGCGCGCAGTCTCATCTCCGCCCGCCGAGTACGCCCAGTTCATGACCCACCCGGGCAAAGGCATCGATACACTGATCCAGATGCTCCGGTGTATGGGCCGCCGACATCTGGGTGCGGATGCGTGCCTTACCTCTCGGCACGACCGGAAAGAAAAAGCCGACCACATAAATGCCCTCTTCCAGCATGCGCTGGGCAAAGCGCTGGGCGAGTGGGGCTTCGCCGATCATGACCGGGATAATCGGGTGCCCGGCACCGGCGAGCTCAAAACCCAGAGCCTCAAGCTGCTCACGGAAATAGCCGGTGTTGCGCCACAGCCGGTCGCGCAGCTCATCACCAGCCCGCAGCAGGTTCAGTGCCTCGCGGGAGGCGCCGACGATCCCCGGAGGCAGCGTGTTGGAAAAAAGGTAGGGCCGGGAACGCTGGCGCAGCAGGTCAACCACCTCCCGGCGCGCCGCCGTGTAGCCGCCCGAGGCCCCGCCGAGTGCTTTACCCAGCGTGCCTGTCAGGATATCCACCCGGCCCATGACGCCGCACAGTTCATGCGTGCCGCGGCCCGTCTCACCGACAAAACCCACGGCATGCGAATCATCCACCATCACCAGGGCGTCGTAACGATCCGCAAGTTCGCAGACCCCCTGCAGACTGGCAATCACCCCATCCATGGAAAACACGCCGTCGGTGGCAATCAACTTGGTACGGGCGCCTGCCGCAGTGGCGGCCTGAAGCTGCGCTTCAAGATCGGCCATGTCGTTGTTGGCATAGCGATAGCGCGTGGCTTTGCAAAGACGCACGCCATCGATAATCGACGCGTGGTTGAGTGCATCAGAGATAACCGCGTCGTTATCGTCCAGCAGGGTTTCAAAAAGCCCGCCGTTGGCGTCAAAGCAGGAAGTGTACAAAATGGCATCCTGCATGCCCAGAAATGCCGCGAGTTCGGACTCCAGTGACTGATGGGCCGACTGGGTGCCGCAGATAAAGCGCACCGAAGCCATCCCGAAACCGTTTTCACGGGTAGCCCTGCAGGCAGCATCGATGATATCCGGGTGATTCGCCAATCCCAGATAGTTGTTGGCGCAGAAATTCAATACCCGGTTCGCACCACCGACCTCAATATGGGCATCCTGTTGAGAGGTGATCGGCCGCTCTTCCTTGTAAAGACCCTGCGACTGGATCTCTCCCAATTGCGTCCCGACCCGGTCATAGAATTCACGCGACACAGACAAGGCCCTGACCCGATGAGCACGTTGCAAGCGTTAGCCGCCTAAAGGTTGTAGCCGCGCTCTTCGTGATTGATCAGATCAAGCCCCTCGATTTCTTCTTCAACCCCGACGCGCAATGGCACCAGGGCGCCGGCGACCTTCAGGGCGAGGTAACTGATCAGCGCGCTCCAGATGACCGTTGCGATTACGGCGATTGCCTGGATACCCAGCTGACCCGAGATGCTGCCTCCCTCCGGCAGACCTGCTCCGCCAAGACCCGCGGCAACAAACACGCCTGTCAACAGCATGCCCAGCGCACCGCCCACCCCGTGTACCGAGAAAACATCCAGGGAATCGTCGATGACAAGGCGCTGCTTGATCAGCTGGGTCGCCCAGTAACAGATAAACCCGGCGCTCGCACCGATCACCAGCGCACCCATAGGGCCGACAAAGCCCGAAGCCGGCGTGATCGTGCCGAGGCCGGCGACCATACCGGTGGCCGCACCCAGCGCGCCCGGTTTGCCGTGCCGGATCCATTCGACGGCCATCCACATCAGTGCGCCGGATGCTGCGCTGATGTGGGTTACCAGCATGGCCATACCCGCAACCCCGTCGGCGGCGACCGCACTGCCCGCGTTAAACCCGAACCAGCCCACCCAGAGCATGGCGGCCCCGGTTACGGTCAGGGTCATGTTGTGCGGCAACATGGCTGTCTGTGGAAATCCGCGCCGGCGGCCCAGCACAACTGCGGCAACCAGCGCGGCCACACCGGCATTCACGTGCACCACGGTGCCGCCGGCAAAATCCATCGCCCCCATTCCCGCCAGCCAGCCGCCACCCCAGACCCAGTGGGCAACCGGGATGTAGGCGAACAGGGTCCACAAGAGACAGAAGATCAGCATGGCCGAAAAATTCATCCGCTCTGCGAAACCGCCCACGATGAGTGCCGGCGTGATCGCGGCGAAGGTCAACTGGAAAACGACGAAGACGCTCTCGGGGATAGTGCCCGCTGTTGCGTCCACAGTCACCGATCTTAAGAAAACTTTCTCAAAGCCCCCGATGAAGCCGTCGATCCCGCCCGCACCAAAAGCCAGGGTGTAACCAACGGTGACCCACAGGACGGTCACCGCGCAGACCAGTATAAAGCACTGCATCAGCACCGACAGTACGTTACGCGAACGGACCAGCCCGGCGTAAAACAGCGCCAGGCCCGGGATGGTCATGAACAGGACCAGCGCTGTCGATGTCAGTAGCCAGGCAGTATCACCACTGTCGACACCGGTGGTACCGGCCCAGCTGGCCGCCGGCAAGCCGGCCCCGGCCGCCAGGACGGCGCCGGCCAGGCGGGGACGGATGTTAGAGCGCATCCTGATCGGCCTCCCCGGTCCGGATCCGCAGGATCCGTTCCACATCGTAAACAAAAATCTTGCCGTCGCCGATTTTCTCTGTCCGCGCGGCACCGACAATGGCATCAATCACCTGGTCAACGATCGCCGAATCGACCGCCACCTCGAGTTTGACCTTGGGCACGAAATCCACCACGTACTCGGCTCCACGATAAAGCTCGGTGTGACCTTTCTGTCGGCCAAAGCCCTTGACCTCGGTCACGGTCATGCCCTTGATACCCACCTCTGCCAGTGCGTCGCGGACGTCGTCGAGTTTGAATGGCTTAATGATCGCGGTAACCAACTTCATGGTGAACTCCTGCCGGGTCGGCTGAAAAAATCACGGGGGAAAATAAACCGCTCCGGACCTTGGAGCAATCTTTGCAGCGCCGATTATCGCAAAGATCAGTCCTTTCCAAAACCTGCTCCCACGTACAACCGAGGCCGCCTGGAACAGAAGGCGTCGCTGCCCCATGGTCGGCATCGGCACGCCCGGTCTGGCGCTCAGGTTGCATTCATGGCGTGAATAGCGACAATGCTCTTCCCTTTTCGGCAGGATCCGTCCCAAAATAGCAGGACGCCCCATTTTGGAGCACCATGGCATTCTCCTCTTTCCTGGTTGAGCCGGAAGAACTTGAAGCGCTTCTCACCGAGCCTGCGGTACTCGTCGTTGACCTCGGCAAACCACAGACGTATGCCCAGCTTCACGTACCGGGAGCCATGCACCTTGAATATTCACTGCTGACTGCGGGTACCCAGCCCGTGCCGGGCCTGCTTCCGCCGGAAGAGCGCCTGACACATCTCGCCGGCATGTTGAGACTGAATGAGGTGTCGCGGATCATCGCTTATGATGATGAAGGCGGTGGCTGGGCCGCCCGGCTTGCCTGGACGCTGCACTACCTGGGATATGACTCGATCCAGGTCCTGAATGGCGGAATTCATGCCTGGAACAACGAAGGTCACCCAGTGAACGACGAGCCGGTATTTCCCGATACCTCGGCGAACCTGCCGCTGGCATCGAGAAATCCCAACGTTCTGGCTGACCGTGCATACATCCTGGAGCATCTGGGCGATGAAGCGATTGTCCTTCTTGACGCGCGGACTCCCGAGGAATATTCAGGAACCAAAGTACGCGCCGCCCGCGGCGGGCATATCCCGGGCGCGGCCAACCTGAACTGGCTCGAGACCATGGACCGAAACCGCAACCTGCGGCTGAAGCCCGCAGAATCACTGATCGAAACCCTTGAGGCGCTTGGCGTAAGACCCGAACAGGAAGTGATCACCTACTGCCAGAGTCATCACCGCTCGGCACACGCCTGGCTTATGCTGAAATCGCTGGGCTTTCCCCGGGTTCGGGGTTATGCCGGCTCCTGGTCAGAATGGGGCAATGCCCCCGACGTCCCCATAGCAACCGGTACCCCAGCATGATTGTCATTTTGCACCCGGATAGTTCCCTCGACACCGAAGAGGGAAAAGCCGTGATGTCGTACCTGTCGAGCAAGTCCGGCATCACACCCAGGACCCACAGCATTACCGGGACCGACCGTACACTGTCTGAGATCTACGTGATCGGCAATGTGGCGGCGCTCGACCAGGCCGAGATCGAGAGCCTGCCGGGCGTCGAGAAAGTGGTTCGGGTTTCCCGGGAATACCGGGTGATCGGTCGCCACGCAGGGGATATCCGGGATTCAGGATTCAGCTACAACGGCGTGCGCTTTGACCAGCGCTCGCTCCATGTTTTTGCCGGCCTTTGTGCTGTGGATAACCCGCAAAATGTTGAGACCATGATGAAGATCCTGCAGGAGCAGGGTCAGGTCTGCACCCGGATGGGGGCCTACAAACCGAGAACCAATCCCTACTCTTTTCAGGGGCATGGTGCCGAGTGTCTGCCATGGGTGTTCGAACTCGCCGGCAAGTACGGTATCCGGGTGATTGCCATGGAGGTCACCCATGATTCTCATGTGCAGGAGATAAGACAGGCGCTCAAGGACACCGGCCACCCCACCGGCGTGATACTGCAGATCGGAACACGCAACACCCAGAACTTCGAACTGCTCAAAGAAGTGGGCCGGCAGTCGGAACTGCCGGTGCTCCTAAAGCGCGGCTTTGGCATCACCCTGGATGAATCCCTGAATGCTGCCGAATATCTGGCGAGCGAAGGCAATCGTAATATTGTCTTCTGTCTTCGGGGCATGAAAACCAACATGGGTGACCCCCACCGCAACCTGGTGGACTTTGGGCACGTGCCGGTCGTACGCCACCTCACCCACCTGCCGGTGTGTATTGATCCCTCGCACTCAGTCGGCACCCGCAACATCGGGCCGGACGGCATTCTGGATCTGATGCATGTCACGGCGCAGGGTGTCATCGCCGGCGCCAACATGGTTCTCGTGGATTTTCATCCGCGGCCCGAACAGGCGCTGGTCGACGGGCCCCAGGCTTTGCGTCCTGACGAACTGGCGTGGTTTCTGGAGGATGTCGCTATCGCCCGAAAGGCCTACGAGGCGCGCCTCGCCTGGGCACACGAACACAATGCATCCATGGATTCCGCATCATGAGTGAAGAGCAGAAGTGGCAGCGTACCGAGGACGAATGGCGTGCAGCGCTGACGCCGGAACAGTTTGACGTCTGCCGCCAGCACGGCACCGAACGCCCGTTCAGCGGAGAATACAACGGCTGTAAAAGCGCAGGGATTTACCGTTGTGTCTGCTGTGAGGCGCCTGTTTTTGATGCCGAGCACAAATTCGATTCCGGCTCCGGCTGGCCGAGTTTCTGGCAACCGGCCGGAGAAGCCCGGGTCGATGAACATCGCGATACCAGTCTTGGTATGGTGCGGACCGAAGTCCGCTGCAGCCGCTGCGAGGCACACCTCGGCCATGTATTCAATGATGGACCCCAGCCCACGGGGCAGCGCTACTGCATCAACTCGGTAGCCTTAAAGCTCGAGTCGAAAAACTAGCGCGCTCACGCGGCGTAAATCCGTCAGCCCTGGCGGGAGCGGATCCGGGGTATCTTGATTGATTTGCCGGCTCTCGGTGGGCCGCTTCGAAGCTCCGGGTTATAGCGCGTGATCACCCAGATGGGCAGTTCGAATTCGCGGGCGAGCACCCAGAGGCTGTCACCCGGCTGGATTTTGTATTCATCGGCGCCCGTTACCTCGAAATTCTCCTTGAATTCCTCCACCAGCACCCGGTGGTACTCCTCGCGCCGCCTTTCAAAAACATCCTGCTGTGTCGCGTCTGCGACCGGCAGCAACAGCGCATCACCGCTCGCAAGAACCTGGGTGGTGTCATAACCGTTGAGCTCGCGAATCTTCCTGACACCGCCAAGGCGCAGCCAGTCCGAATAATGCCCAAGCGTCTCTTCGGGCTCGACGTTAATCCGATAGAGCGTCTTGCCGTTAACAGCTGAAGTCTGCACCGACAGATCGATGGGTCTGTCGAGCGGGCTCACGTCGGTTAATTCAGAGCCCGAACTGCTCTTGGAGCTGCTGGTGATCTTCGGCCAGGCCGGGTCAGTACTCGGTGCTGCAGCACCGGATGACGAAGCGGTTTTCGTCTCAACGGAAGGAGGTGAATACGAGCGGGCAAGATTCGCGGGAACGCCTGCAATGTTAAGAGACTGTCCAGGACGGATCAGCGCCTCTTTGCCGAGTTGGTTGTCGGCGATCAGCCTGCGGCACGACACCTGAAAGCGTGCCGCGATCCTGCAGGCGCTGTCGCCGCTGACGACCGTATAGGTGATGGTCTCTTGCGGCCCCTGGGTTGAAACACGCTCGGCAGGCGTGCCCGGCGCCGCCACGCCCGGGACGGTAAGCGTCTGCCCGGGGAAAATAAGATCGCTTTTCGCAAGCCCGTTGGCCGCCAGCAGCGCGTCGCAGCTGATGCCATGGCGGCTTGCGATACTGCAGGCGCTGTCGCCTTTGCCGACGGTGTAACTTCCGCCGGGGGCGGTTCTGATGGTGCCGGGAATCACCAGCGACGCGCCGACCTGAAGCACGGAACCCCGATGCAGGCCGTTCGCTGCCAGCAGATCATCACAATCAACGCCGAAGCGTCCCGCGACGGCGCAGGCGCTGTCGCCCGGCTGAATTTCATAACTGCCGCGCTGCGCAACGCGGCTTCTGCTGCGCCCTTCGGCAGGGACCTCAAGTTTCTGACCGACACGGATTACCGCTTTGCGGTTAAGGCCGTTCACCGCAATCAGCTCGCGGCAATCCACCCGAAACGCGGCCGCGATACCGCACGCGGTATCCCCTGGACGGACGGTGTACGCCAGCGAACCGCTGTGACGGATCTCCGAGGGCATCATCCGCAGGCGCGCTACATGATTGGTCCAGCCTCCCTGGCGGAGCGGCAGGCGGAGCCGGTAACCGTCCGGGATGAACCGCCAGCCGTGCCAGACGAATCGCGTCAGCGCGGGGTTCAGCGCCTTGAGCTGCGCCTCGGTGAGACCGAATACGCTCTGCACCCGGGCAATGGACACCGGTCTTTCAAGAATCAGTGTTTGATACTGAAGCGGCCGCCCCGGCGTGATGTCTCCAAAGAACCGCTTGTGGTTGCGGGCCACATGTCTCGCCGCCAGAAAACCCGCATAGAAATTCTTGACCGCCACCTGGAATTTCCTGGAGCGATACTGATTGATCACCCGCATGTAATCCGGGCCGAGCTTGTTGATTGCCCGGCGCATGCCGTTCACGCCGTAGTTGTAGGACGTGATCACAAAGGGACTGAGTTCGCTTTGCGAAACCCGGCTGTTCCTGGCCCGGGCGGCTACAGTCAGGGTTTTCCGGGCGTCTTTGAGATAGCGGACCGCTGCCCAGCTTGCCGCCTCGGGGTCAAGACGCTCATCCACGGTGGCGTCAAGTTCCAGGCCCAGGGTCCGGCCGGTCGCAGGCATGATCTGCCACAGGCCTGCTGCCCCGACCCGGGAATATGCCTTGGGATTGTAGGACGACTCCACAAAGGGCAGATACTGGATGTCGCTGTGCAGCCCGGAATTCTTGAGTACCCGGCGCACCATCGGGCCGTAGGTTCCAAATCGCCGCAAGGCTGCGGTGAACCCATCGTGGTTACCCGACTGGCAGCGGATATCCCCGGCCGCGCGCCGGATATCATTGCTGGAGCGCTCCGGGAAAAGTTTCAGAAGGTGTTTTTGGTAGGCGCTGTTAACCGGCGACTTACGGTCCACCTTCTTGGCCAGCGTGTGCAGTTCCGCGGCGATACGCTTTTTCTGGTCCTTGATAAACGCGGTGTTGCCCTTGCGGCCGCAGGCCCGCCCTTCAATCACCTTGTAGACCCGGCTGGGGACGACGGCATCATGGAGCACCGCGTCCTGGCTGTGCCAGCGGCTGTAGATGTCGATCCAGAAGTTCACCCGGCCCTCAAGCTCCCGGGGGCAAGGGAAAGCAGCGCTGCACCGCATCTTGTGCTGCCTGACTTCGACAAAAGCGCTCGCAGGGCTTGATCCGAAGACACCCGCCAGCAGAACGCAGGTCAACAGCCATCGGATTCCCGGGTTGAGCGAGTCGAGCATAGTCTCTGAAAGTGCGCGGTGTCTGCCCGGACATCGCCGCCGGGCCGGGTTGCCCGGCAGCAGCAACCCCAGGCGGCTATCCTATCAATTTGCCGGCCGTTGTGGAACGATCCCGCTGCGGTAGGTCAATTTTTCCTCATCGGCTTTGCTACACTTCAAGGACAAGGCTTATCCATGGGCCCATCCAGAAAGTTATCGCCTGGCGCATGACACGCATCCAAACCCAAGACATTTCGACCAGCATCGCTGACGCGCTGCAGTACATTTCCTACTATCACCCGCCTGATTTTATCGCGGCGATGACGCAGGCCTATGAACGCGAGACCTCAGAGCCTGCAAAAAATGCCATCGCGCAGATCCTGATCAACTCGCGTATGGCGGCGCAGGGTCGCCGTCCTGTCTGCCAGGATACCGGCATCGTGGTGGTATTCGTCAAGATCGGACAGTCGGTCATGATCGAAGGCCACTGCTCGCTGCAGGAAGCCATCGACGAGGGCGTCCGGCAGGCCTATACCCATCCCGATAATCCCCTTCGGGCATCGGTGATCACGCCCCCCATCGGCGATCGAAAAAACACGGGAGACAACACGCCGGCCGTGGTACACACCGAGATCGTCCCGGGAAATACGATCGAACTCACGGTTGCTGCCAAGGGCGGCGGGTCCGAGAACAAAGCGAGACTCGCAATGCTGAACCCCAACGACGATCTTGCCGACTGGGTCACCGAGACCCTGCCTAGCATGGGCGCCGGCTGGTGCCCACCGGGCATTCTCGGCATTGGTATCGGCGGCACACCGGAAAAGGCCATGCTGATGGCAAAAGAATCCCTGATGGCGCCTGTCGATATGGCCGGGATTCTGGAACGCGGGCCGCAAACGCCGGTCGAGGAACTTCGTCTCAATATTTACCAGGCGGTCAACCGGCTCGGGATCGGTGCCCAGGGACTTGGCGGCCTGACGACCGTGCTCGACGTCAAGATCAAGACTTATGCGACACACGCGGCGTCTTTACCCGTCGCCATGATTCCCAACTGCGCCGCGACCCGGCACATCCATTTCACACTCGATGGTACTGGCCCTGCCGAACTGCCTCACGTTGACGTCTCATCCTGGCCTGAGATCACCCAGCAGGCGGTGGGTCGGCGAGTCAACCTCGATCAACTGACGCCTGAGGATTACCGGTCGTGGGGCATCGGTGACAACCTGCTGCTGAGCGGCCGGCTGCTGACCGGCCGCGATGCCGCCCACAAAAGACTGGTCGAACTGCTGGAATCGGGAGAGCCCCTTCCTGAGGGTGTCGACTTCACAGGCCGGTTTATCTATTACGTCGGGCCGGTCGATCCCGTGGGCGATGAAGCCGTGGGGCCTGCAGGGCCCACCACGGCGACCCGCATGGACAAGTTCACAGAATCCATGCTTGCCGGCACGGGTCTTGCCGGCATGATCGGAAAAGCCGAGCGTGGCGCAACGGCCATCGCAGCGATTAAAAAACATCGGAGTGTTTATCTCATCGCGGTGGGCGGTGCTGCCTACCTGGTTTCCAAGGCCATCCGCTCGGCACGCGTGATTGCGTTTGAAGAACTTGGAATGGAGGCCATCTACGAGTTCGAGGTGGAAGATATGCCGGTCACCGTTGCCGTGGACAGCACCGGCGCTTCTGTTCACACCGAAGGACCCCGCGAGTGGCGGGAGAAAATCGCCTCGTTTCCGGTCGGCGTCTCATGATTTTCGATCGCGCAGGATCAGGATCGGTAATGAAATCTATGGCGATTATGCTGGCAGGACTGCTGACGCTCGGCGCTTTGGCAAATCCGCTCGCACATGCAGAAAGTGAACAGCCGGTTGGCGCTTTTCTGGGTGCAGTCGACACGGAGCACCCCGGCTGGTTCAAAGAGAGCTTTCTCGATTTCGAGAAAGATATCCAAGAAGCGGCGGCCGAGGGCCGGCGCCTGGTGCTCTATTTCTGGCAGACCGGTTGTCCTTACTGCAACGCACTGATTGAACACAACTTTGCCCAGCGGGATATTGCAGAGGCGATGCAATCAGACTTCGATCTGGTTGCAGTCAACATGTGGGGCGACCGCGAGGTGGTTCAGGTCGGCGGACGAACCTTTACCGAAAAGACGCTGGCCGCTGCGCTCAGGGTCAACTACACCCCGACCCTGCTCTTTTTTGATGAAGCGCGCCAGGTGATCCTGAGGCTGAATGGCTACTACCCGCCCGATGCATTCCGGGCCGCGCTGGCGTGGACCCGGGCCGGCTCGGAAAACGACGGCGCTTTCAGCGAGTATCTGGCAACGGCCGACAAAGACGGCGCCAACCCTGAGCTGAACCCGCAGCCTTTCTTTGAAGCTGCGCCGCATGATCTTTCCTCTACAGATGAGCGCCCGCTCGCGGTCTATTTTGAGCAGCCCAACTGCCGGCAGTGCGACACCCTGCACCAGAAGGTGCTGATTCATGAGATCGCCCGGACACAGGCAGAGAAGATGCGTTCAGTGCAGATCGGCATGTGGTCCGACACTCCGGTGATTACGCCGGATGGACGGCCACTGGCAGCTCGCGCGTTTGCCCGTGAACTTAATGTCCAGTTTGCACCTACGGTTGTATTCTTTGATGCGGCCGGTCAGGAAGTCATGCGCCTCGACGGCGCCTTTCGTACTTTTCACACCCAGGGCATTCTGCGGTACGTCAACAACAAAGCCTACCTGGAACAACCCAGCTTTCAGCGGTATCTGGGTAATCTCGCGGAGCATTGGCGCGAACAGGGTCTGGATGTGGACATCTGGAGTTACGATCTCCCGGTGAGCCGAAACGGTGAGATGGTGGTGGTCCACTAGTTTGCCGCCTGCGGCTGGTACCGACATCATGACACTGCCTGAACACATCCGGGAAGATTTCTCGCGCGGGCCCCTTGATCCCGATAGCCTGGCGAACGATCCGATAGAGCAGTTCGAGCGCTGGTTCTCCGAGGCCTGTGCCGCCGATCCCGATGCACCCAATGCCGTCAGCCTGGCAACCGCCTCCAGCCTTGGCCAGCCGAGCGTACGCACCGTCCTTATGAAGATCTACGATGCCAGGGGCTTTGTCTTTTTCACCAACTACACCAGCCGCAAAGCCAGGGATCTGGATGAGAATCCCCGCGCCGCAATGCTGTTTCCCTGGGTACGACAGGGCCGCCAGGTGATTGTCCGGGGGCCG
>DCXP01000093.1:0-5915 GCA_002327725.1 Proteobacteria bacterium UBA2133 | reverse complement strand
GGATTTGTCTTTTTCACCAACTACCCCAGCCGCAAAGCCAGGGATCTGGATGAGAATCCCCGCGCCGCAATGCTGTTTCCCTGGGTACGACAGGGCCGCCAGGTGATTGTCCGGGGGCCGATCTCGAGAATTGCGGCGGGCGAATCGCTGAAGTACTTCCTCACCCGAAGCCGTGGCAGCCAGCTCGGTGCCTGGGCATCGAACCAGAGCAGCGTGATATCGGCCCGGGCGATACTGGAATCCAAACTGCTGGAGGTGAAGCAGAAGTTCTCCTCCGGCGAGGTACCGCTTCCCTCGTTCTGGGGCGGCTACCGGCTTGAACCCGAGAGCATCGAATTCTGGCAGAGCCAGTCTAGCCGCCTGCATGACCGGTTTGAGTACACCCGTGACGCCGGCGGTGAGTGGGTAATTGCGCGGCTTGCACCCTGACCCGCGCACTTAAGTTTTAGCAGTAGAGCAGCAGAACAAGGCAGCGCTGTCAGGCGGCCCCGGCATCTCCCATGGTCCGCTCGCTGAGCCGAACCGGAAAGCGGGCACGAATCTCCCGGTCGATTTCCAGAGACAGGTGTGTCGGCCTCGGACTCGACAGAATCTGCGCGACCTTTGCCCGCGCGACTTCGAGCAGGTCGGGTCTGCCTTTTTCGTTCCACTCTTTCGGGCTCAGCCGGTCTCCGACCTCGGGATAGACATAGTCTCGCTGCATCAGCGCCATGGTCTGGTTATGACCCAGAAAGTGACTGGGCCCATCGACACAGACATCGCGGATTGTCTCGATGGAGAGCGACTCATCGGTGATCTCGATACCGCGAATGGTGCGGTTGATCGCACCCAGCATATCGTTATCGATGACGTAACTTTCCAGACAGCATCCAAGAAGACTCGCCTGCATCCCTGCAGCTTCGTAGATCAGGTTGGCGCCGCTGTGACCGGCCAGCACATTGGTATACGCTTTTTCGTAGCCGGACTGCGCATCGGGAAGTTTGGCATCTGCCATACCCGCGGCGATCCCCGTTGGCAGATCGTAAAAACGCCCTATCTGGCCGCAGGCCGCCATCAACACTGCCTGCTCACCGCTGCCGCCACTCATGGCCCCGGTTCGAAGATCCGAAACGAAGGGCCATGTTCCGAAGATCGCCGGATGACCCGGCTTGATCAGGTTGACGTAAACGAGCCCCCCCAGAACCTCGGCCACCTCCTGCACCACCGCCCCGGCCAGTGATGCGGGGCTCGTGGCTCCCGCCTGCCCTGCCGCCAGCAGCAGCACCGGCATGCCACGTTCCACACAGGCCTCCAGCACCCGGCATGCGTCCTCTGCAAAGCGCATGGGTGGAACCACGAAACAGCAGGAACAACTGACAAAGGGCCGCTCCCGCCAGGCCTGCTCACCCCCGGCAACCACTTCCAGCATATCGATCGCCTGGTGCACATGCGCCGGGTCAACGAAACTCGTGCCGACATGCTTTGCGGTGCCGGCAATGGAGGCATAACAGGTGTTGAAATCCATCTCTGCGGGATCCTCGATGTCCCGCAGCACCATGGACCGCTGGAAGAAATGAATATGCTCCATCTGGTCGACGATTCGTGCTGCTTCGTACAAGTCCTGCGCCATCGACTCGCGATACTCACGCTTTACGGTATCGACGATATGCACGGCCGCACCCGCAGTCCCGAAGTAGGTGCGAGTACCGGTGAGGTCAAGGTCATAGCGGGGATCCTGGGCATACAAAGTGATGTTTTTTGCGCACTGGGATAAGGCGTCCTCAACCAGCGCACGCGGGATCAGGAGGCGCTCATCCTCTGTGAATGTGCCGCCGGCTGCGGTCACCCGCTCGATAATGGACGGCAGCGCATTGGCAAAACCGATGGTCTCGAGCGTCTTGAGGACTGCCTCGTGAATCCGCTCGACCTCATCCTGGGTCAGAGGCTGGTAGCGGCCGCTGTGAAGGCCTGGCCTGACCGGCTTTTCGTCTTCGGGTATCGGCGCTGTCCGCAATGTCTGGCGCGCAACCCGTCCGCCCAGTCGACTGGATTTCTTTGCCACCCGGTCCCCCCGATCGTGTTGCGTGGGCCTACTGCCCTTCCAAACTCAACCGCGGCTCAAGCGCGCCTGCAGGTCCTCCAGAAAAGCGGGCGGCTCTGCATGCCTCGGCATCACCCGGTCAACCATCGGCAACAGGCTGTCATGAATGCGGTCTTTGCGCTGCACTACTCCCCGACTGAGCAGCATTGCACTATGACCGGCGTCCGCCGCCAGCCTGATGGTGGCATCATTGTAATCCCGGTCGCCACCGAACGGAATGGAAAAAACTGCGGTTCGATTGACCCCGGGAAAGGTTTCCAAAAAGCGACGGTTCTCGTCTATTTCACGCCATTGCTCGTCGTCACTTAACGATGACAGCACGTAGTGGTGCACGGAATGGCTGCCGTAACTGATTAAGGGATGCGCTTTGAGGCTCTGGCTCACCTGCATGTAGTATTGCCTGCACGCGTCAATCAGCGGTTCGTCTTCGAGGAAGGCATCGAGCATCTCATCGACCCTGATGCTGTTGTTTCTAGGGTCCTTGGTGTAACGATAGAAAGGCTGTTCCGGATCACGCTGAAACTGCTCGGCAAACCGGGCTTCGAACTCGCCAACGCGCCTGCGCTGCATGATGCTCCGCACCTTGTCGCGCCAGAACGGTTTGCCCTCCATGAACGAGCGGTTCACAAAGATCGCAAGCGGTATCTGAAGCGCCTCAAAGACACTGAAGGCCTCATCCACCACACACTGATAACCGTCGTCAGCCGTTATCGTCGCAAGACCCCGAAGGTCCCCGGCAGCGCAGTATTCGTCAACCGAAACAAAGTGAAAGGAACGCGACAGGGTCTCCAGTTGGCGAAAAAGATCCTGCGGTGAGATGTTGTGCAGCGCATCGCCCAGCAGTTCTGGCGGAGAAGAAAAAGTGCCGTGATACAAAAGCGCCAATCCGCATCGGTTGGCAAGATCCTGCGCCAATGGGTCGGGGCCGCTCATTGATTTCTCCGATACTGATCCAAGGGTTTCGCACTCACTGCCTGCCAGCCGAAAGGCTAAACTAAAGCCTCCCTACAGGCAAAAGCATTTCCTCATGGCTTCCGACTCCTTTCACCTTGGCGCAGCGGAGATATTCGAGCGCGTCAGCTTCGGACCGCTGGTTGATGACCTTGCCCGCATGCACCGCGAGGCCCCTGCGGATCTTCGCGACCTGCTTCTGGAACAGCATGGAAAAATGGACAAGGACTACTGCCTGATCCGGGCAGCATGGCAGGGGGGCTCCGCCCTGGGGGTCAAAATCGCCAGCGTCTTTCCTGCCAATGTATCGCTCGGCCTGCCCGCCATTCATGCCGCCTATGTCCTCTTTGATGGCGTCAACGGGGTACCCGTGCGTTCGATCGACGGCACCGCGCTCACCTATCTCAAGACCGCAGCGGACTCGGCGCTCGGTTCCCGGCTGCTGGCCCGGCCCGACTGCCAGCGGCTGCTGATGGTGGGCGCGGGCGCCATGGCGCCCTATCTGATTGAAGCCCACTGCACGGTGCATCCCGGGATTGAATCGGTCCGTATCTGGAACCGCTCTCGCGGCCGGCGCGACGCACTGGTTGAGACACTGGCCCAGCACCAGCATGTCGAAGCCGCTCGTGACCTTGCCGAGGCGGTGGGTTGGGCCGATCTCATCTGCTGCGCCACCATGAGTTCTGAACCGCTGATCCGGGGCGAGTGGTTGAGCGAAGGCGTGCACCTGGATCTCGTCGGCGCGTTTCGCAAGGATATGCGCGAGGCCGACGATGAAGCACTGCGCCGGGCACGGCTCTTCGTCGACTCGCGCAACACGACCATCGGCGAAATTGGTGAACTGGTGATCCCCATGAACGCCGGGGTGATTTCCGAGGACGACGTACTGGCTGATCTTTATGATCTATGCGCCGATACAAAGGGCCGGCACAGCCCCGGGGACATCACCATCTATAAAAATGGGGGTGGGGGTCATCTGGACCTGATGACGGCCCGGCATATTCAAAGCCGTTGTGCGCCGGTGTAAGCCGGCCCGACAGCGGTCAACCGGGGTTCAATACCTGCCAGAAAAGCGGTAGCCAGGCCGCTGTCAGTATGCCCACCAGCACAGCCTGGGTAATCAGGGCCTTGCGGTGCTTCGCCCGGCGTTCACCGGTGCTGGATGACATGAATACGGCGCTCATCAGAATATCGAGCAGCGCGACGAAAAAAAAGATCGGCACGATAGCGGGAACGATCACGGTAGTCACAAAGGCCCAGCCTTGGTAACTGGTGGGCGCAAACGCCAGCGGTGCCAGGGCCGATAAAGCCCCCAGCACCAGCGCGAGCGCGAATCTCAACGGGCCGAGTAACTGCGAAAATTCTTTAATCACCCTCATCCGACTTGGAGCCACCCTCTTCAGTTACTGCAGAGCATGAAGCAGTATCACCATTGATTGATACACGGGATTCTTCAGTCATTTGTAATTGGTTCCATGCGTGGAGAACACATTCAGGCGGCTCTGCAAGCAGCAGTTGCCGGCTATCGTTGGCGATCCGGCAAACATCCTGACTCCCCGTAAACTTGTCAAATAAACCCTGGGCCAGAATTGACAGGCCTCCCGTTATCGCAGCCAGGCCCCAAGTGGCCCCGGTTTTCGCGACGCCTTCAAGATCAGCCTCTCTTCGTGGTTCGGTAAGCGTGCCGGCTAGCCTGAAAACATTGGTCAACGTTGCCGCCGAAATCCCTACGCCTTTCCGTGCCTTGGGTTTGACGGCGAACACTATAGATTCGTCCTTGAGACTGAACCCACCCCTGATCAGATAAGTAACATCGGGGGTCTGAAGGGCAACACTATCGCGTGACATGGCGATGCCATCGACGATCCGAAAACCGATCAGGCCGCAGTCAAGACTGTGAAATTCTGATTTCTCTTTCGGATTGATCAAGTTAAGAAATCCAAAGAGTATCGACCCGGTCAGGAAGTCGGCGTTGCTTGCTGGAATGACTGCATCTGTGCCGGAGGCTAACAAGGACCCCGACGAGCCGGAAACAATCTCCTTCGGTGAAACGCCTTTGCCGGAAAGATCAATCGCAACATCAATGGCGCCCTGCAGCGGTAACTTGACATTCTGGAGCGCGGGTACCTGATCGAGAACGAGGTCGTTAATGTCGAATCTGAAGTCGGTCGCGTACGGCGCGGTACGGGTATCAAGCCCTATATCCATACTGAAGGTGCCGCCCGAGAATTCTCCGGAGCGGGCACTGATATCCAATACCCCGTCGGCAACGTTGATGTCCGTACTGAGCCCTTTTGCCTCAAACCCTCGAGAGATGAGATCATCAGCCTGAAGGTGGATATCAAGATCAGCGTTTTTAATCCAGTCTACTGACAGGGGTTCATCACTAAAGAACGACTCCCTGGTTTTGGCCGCATCCGGGGTTTTTGCCCGCGGGGGAAAAATCTCCAGCAGATTCAGCCGCGACGATTTGAAATGACCGGCAATACGAACCTTTTTGCCGGGGGTAACGGAGACTTCGGGGAAATCGCCAAGGTTGATCCCCTGAACGTTCGCCACACCCGAAAGATCATTATTCCCAAGGGTGGCAGAGAACTGGCCCAACGGCGCATTGTGCTCGTCGATCGTAAACTGGCTTTCAAATCGCAAAGGACCGGGGTCAAGATAGTTGCCAGGCAGCCACCGTGAAAGATTCGCAAGCGATAGACTTTCAAATTCCAGTCTCAACTGATTACCGCTTCGCAGCGGCCACGAAAAGGTCCCTTGCGCTGCCGCATCAAAATTTTGGAACGACGCCCGGAGGGTCCCACTGACGGTCTTGGAATCATGCGACATGTTCCGTTGGAGAACGGCCTCCAGGGAAAGCGGTCCATCCAACGGTATC